>CAZTEH010000050.1:0-27510 GCA_964612345.1 uncultured Oscillospiraceae bacterium
CGCAAAAAGGACATCGCATGGATGTCCTCTTTGTGTTGGTAACCCGTAGGGGAGTCGAACCCCTGACTCCGCCGTGAGAGGGCGACGTCTTGACCACTTGACCAACGGGTCATGCTAATTACCTACAGTACTTAATATTAAAGCATAATTGGTAAAATTGCAATAGAATTTTTTGCTGCAGGCTTGACCAGATAATTGAAGGAAGTTATTAACAAATCCATTCATTCTTAAATATACTGTAGTATTGAAATAAAGAGGTTAATAACATGATAAACAGAAATAGAAATAGTGAGCCAACCATATCATACGGTCAAATGAATTTAATATTTCATATCAGAAATCTTTGGAGAGAAATGGCTACTTGGACCAGGTCTTTATAATAACAATGCTCATCAGAAATCATTATAAAGAGAGAGTAATAAACCTCAGATTAAAAATAAGCTAAGGAGATGAACAAAGTGTTTAATCCGAATCGATATAGACAAATTCCCAGCCCTGACCGCGGTCTTGATCCAAATCAAAATCAGAACATGGATCCCAATGTAAATCCGACTTTCGGACCCTTTAACAATTTAAGCTGCATCACTTTCAGCCAGGTGAATCTGGTGAATGAAATGCGATACTTATGGCTGCAAATAGGAGTCAATCCGCATGGTACGGAAATTCAAACAGCATAGCGGCATTTTTGATACAAATAAATGATACTTGGAATTACAACCAATGGCTTGATTTATTAAATAGATATTTAGATATGTTTCTTGATGAAGCAATTGCAATCATGTCGTCTGATTATCGCAGAGAAATCGCGATCTATGACAGACTACAATATCAATCCTTATTAATGGCTGATTACATGTCAAGAGGAATCATGAATAATTTGATAGGCAATTCGGAGAACCGGTCGGGGACAGGGAATCAAACCTTTTACAGAGGGTAAAGCACACTGCTTTACCCTTTTCTAGTGCGCCCGGCATGGGCGCAGTCTAAAGGGTGAAAGTCCCGAACACGCCCAGTAGCGGGAAGTGTATAGCCAGAGGCAAGGGTGTCCGCCGTGAGGCGGAATCTGAAGGAAGCTCGAGGCAAACCTCCGGTCTGACGAACAGAAATCACATCAGGCGAAATCTGCGGATAAGGTTGCTAGACAAACTGAAGTCCAATAGCTGCGAGAAGCAGATGGCGTAAATGTGGCAGACAGGTGGAGGGAAAGACTGCGTTCTTACCCGGGGAGATCTCACGGACGGGAAAGCCCGGTTGAAACAAGATTTACCGTGAGAAGTCAGCAGAAGCCATAGTAGTGATGACGGCTGGTGAAAGTCAGCAAGAGCGAAGGGCGGAACAATTTTGTCGGTTACTAAAATTATGCTTGTAATCTCTGTAGGAAACACCAGGCAATAGCCCCTTGATTGATCAAGCGGACAGGTGGCAGGGATAAGCGAAAAGAAAGGCGGTAGCAAAGTATGAACACGGAAAAGTTACTGGAGAAGATACTAAGTCCAGAAAACATGGACAAGGCGATCAAACAAGTCAAAAGCAACAAAGGAGCAGCAGGCGTGGACGGAATGCTCACAACTGAATTAGATGGCTACTTTGAAGCGCATGGCGAAGAGATCAAGGATTTAATCAGAAAGAGAAAGTACAAACCGAGCCCGGTGCTAAGAGTGGAAATACCTAAACCAAATGGCGGTGTAAGAAATCTGGGGATACCAACTGTAATTGATAGAACGATACAGCAGGCAGTCGCGCAGGTAATTACACCAATATTTGAAGAGACATTTCACGACAGCAGTTACGGATTCCGCGAGGGCAGGTGTGCTCAAAATGCAATCGAAAAAGCATTAAACTTTATGAATCGTCACTACACATGGATCGTGGATATTGATCTTGAAAAGTTCTTTGATACAGTCAACCACGATAAGCTAGTGATGCTGGTTGCAAAAAGAGTACAAGACGGAGATGTAGTTTCCCTAATTAGAAAGTATCTGGTAAGCGGTGTAATGATTGAGGACGAATACAAAGAATCAATCATAGGTACACCACAGGGCGGAAATTTATCCCCACTACTATCAAACATTATGCTCAATGAACTGGATTGGGAACTGGAAAGGCGAGGACTGAACTTCGTAAGATATGCAGATGACTGCATCATATTAGTTGGCAGTGAAAAGTCAGCAAACAGAGTAATGACAAGCATAACGAAGTACATCGAAGAAAACCTGTGGCTGAAAGTCAACGCAAACAAAAGTAAAATTGAGACACCAAAGGAGCTAAAATATCTGGGGTTCGGATTCTACTTTGACAGTTTCCAAAAGCAGTACAAGGCGAGACCGCATACAGACTCGGTGATGAAGCTGAAAGGCAAGATTAAAGAACTTACATCAAGAAGATGGGGAGTTAGCATGGACTACAGAATCATGCGCCTTAACTGGGCAATCAGAGGCTGGGTAAACTATTTCCGATTAGCAAACATGAAAACGGTTTGCAAGGAGATAGACCAGCACATGAGGTTCCGATTGCGAATGTGCATATGGAAGCAGTGGAAGAAACCAAAGACAAGATACAAGTCCTTGATGAAGCTTGGCATACCAAAAGGTAAAGCATGGGAATGGGCGAACTCTAGAAAGGGCTATGCCAGAGTGGCAAGATCATTCATTATGTGCCGAGCAGTAACCAATGAAACCCTAAAAAGAAAGGGCCTAGTATTTCTACTAGACCACTATCAGTTAGTTCATATTTAGTACAAAATTGAAGCGCCGTGTACGGAACCGTACGCACGGTGCTGTGAGAGGTCGGAAAATTTGAATATCGCTATTCAAATTTTCCTCCTACTCGATTCAGCTATTTTATTGGTTTGCCTTGTATAATATTAATTTTTTTGATAAAATTTAATATTAATTACGGCACATATCACGGGGTTGTTCCCGGATTTGAATAGAACAGGGATTGGAAAGGAAGATGTCAGATGAAATATAAAAGTACAAGAGGCAGCAAGGATACAAAGAATGCGGCGCAGGCAGTGATTCAGGGAATATCTCAGGATAAGGGACTTTTCGTACCGGAAAGCATTCCGCGTCTGCCCTTTGCATTGGAAGATATGAAAGGCAAGACCTATCAAGAGATTGCATTTGCAGTCATCCACAGTTTTTTTACAGATTACACAGAAGAAGAGATTCAGCATTGTGTGAATGGTGCATACGATCAGAAGTTTGAAGCAGAAGAGATCGTTCCGTTGGTAAAAGCAGGGGATGTGTATTTTCTTGAGCTTTATCACGGCAGGACCGCGGCTTTCAAGGACATGGCACTTTCCATTCTGCCGTATCTGATGACAACAGCAATGAAAAAGGAAAAGGAAGACAAGAGGATCGTAGTGCTAACGGCAACTTCCGGAGATACGGGTAAAGCGGCGCTGGAAGGTTTTGCGGACGTGCCGAATACGGAGATCATTGTCTTCTATCCGAGTGAAGGAGTCAGCCAGGTTCAGGAAAGACAGATGACGACGCAGAAAGGGGAAAACACCCACGTCTTTGCGATTCGCGGCAATTTTGATGATGCTCAGACAGGAGTGAAGAAAATCTTCAATGACAACGACCTTGCGGATGAGCTGGCAAAGATGGGCTGCAGGCTCTCCTCAGCCAATTCCATTAATATTGGAAGACTGATCCCGCAGGTGGCTTATTATGTTTATTCCTATGCAAAACTGCTGGAAAAGGGCGCGATCCAGGCCGGTGACAAAATCAATGTCGTGGTGCCAACAGGGAACTTCGGAAATATTCTGGCAGCTTACTACGCGAAAGAGATGGGTATTCCGGTTGGAAAACTGATCTGCGCATCCAATGAAAACAAAGTTTTGACGGATTTTATCAATACCGGAGTTTATGATGTGAAAAGAGAATTCTATCTGACCAACTCTCCATCCATGGATATCCTGATTTCAAGCAACCTGGAAAGACTCCTTTATCACCTGAGCGGAGACAATGGTGCGGAAATCGCTGATTTGATGGAACGTCTGGAAAAAGACAAGAAATATATCGTAAGCGACAAAATCAAAAGTGGTCTTTCGGAATTTTGGGCCGGTTATGCTGATGTCAATGAGACGAATGCTGCCATCTCCAGGATGTACGGCGAAAACGGATATCTTATGGACACCCATACCGCGGTGGCATCCAAAGTATATGAAGACTACAGAAAAGCGACCGGGGATACTGCGGTAACGGTAATCGCTTCAACCGCCAGCGCCTATAAATTTGCGGACAGTGTCGCAGCGTCCATTGGTCTGGCCATTGAGAAGGACGGCTTCGCCAATGTGCGTGCATTGCAAGCCAAAACGGGCGTGAAAATCCCGGCGGGATTAAAAGGTTTGGAAACAAAAGAAATCAGACACAGAGGCGTGCTGGATAAAGAAGAAATGAAAGCTGCTGTCAGAAATACTTTGAAATAGAATAGAGTCAGCTAACGAAAGCATTATTTAATAGGAATATACAACGATCTGCCCTTTGCCATTCTCTTTTGCCTGGTACAGGGCAGAATCTGCCTGATGGAACAGAAGCGTTTCGTTCATGTCCCCCTCCATATAGTGGGAGATGCCGGCACTGAAGCTGATTTCACCGGATCGAACTTTGGACTGAGGTACTTGTTTGCATCGCTGACGCAGTGCTTCCAGCTTCAAATAGGCGAGTTCCTTTGATGCTCTCGGGAAAATCACAGCGAACTCGTCGCCGCCATAGCGGGAAACATAAGATTCTCCGTCATCACATTGCTGTTTGATCAGATTGGTAAAATGGAGCAGCACCTGATCCCCCTCAAGATGGCCGAAGGTGTCATTGATTTCTTTAAAATCGTCGAGGTCGATTATTGCAAGCGACATGGGAGACTTGAGGATCTTCGCTTTATCCATGGTCCCCTTTAAAAGGGATTGGAAGGTTTTCTGGTTGTACAGGCCTGTCAGAGAATCGTTTCGGGCCAGTTCGTTTAGGGACAGCTGAGTCTTATAGCTTGCATAGACATAATCACTGCTCGCCTTGTTATAGGCAATCAAAACGGTGCTGACCAGATACGAGGAAATCAACATCGTAAGGGCAACGGCAACATTCATAAAGAAAAAGATGGAGTCATTGTACATTGCAGAATGAATGGAAGAAAAAATAAGCAGAATACAATTGATGATCGAAATAATAGCGGTCATTCTCTTTTTGCCAAACAGAATGGTTAAAAAAACGGGGATAACAAAGATTGTCAGGATTGCACCGACAATATAATGAACGAAGGCAAGGATTGCAGCCATAAGGGAAACGGTTATGAGAACGGCGTAATTTTTTATCTGAGCCTTGATACTCAAAGTATTGATTCGATGGCATGTCGTTACCAACGTTAAATTGATCACCATCGGAAGGATAATATATTTGATTATGTACTTGAAGTCGGTAACTCCTTCATCAAGCAGACCATGACCACGGAGAGCAATAAATACTACGACTTCAACAATAAAAATCAATGCGATGATTATGTAGAAGACTCTGATTATCTTTTCTCTCCACAGATCAAAGGATAAATTCGGCTTCGTAATTTCCATATACTAACAACATCCTCCTGTTTGGAAAATTATACTTCAAATTTTAAGAGAATTCAAATTTTTGTGGAAAAAAATTCAATGAAATCCATAATTCGATTGCAAATATTTATTTGCGCAAGGACTTGCATTTTTAAGGGATATATGTTAAATTATTAGATGTGTCTTATAGAGGTACACAGGCCTTGGAGAGTTGACCGAGTGGCTAAGGAGCTCGCCTGGAAAGCGAGTAAGGTGTTAAAGCCCCGTGGGTTCGAGTCCCATGCTCTCCGCCAATAAAAAAATGATGAGGTTTTATGCCTCATCATTTTTTTATTTACTCTGAAGCATGGGACGAGAACCCGAAAGGGCGTCCGCCGTAACGAAAACAGTCGCTGACTGTTTTTAGGAGGGCGGTCCGAAGCCCTGTGCATGGGCGAGGACGGCAGATGCGACCAGAGGAAGCAGATGCAAAGTCCCATGCGGATTTTCCGCAGCTTCAGCTGCAACGGAAAATGCGACAGCAGCGAGCGCAGCGAGTCGGAGGCCGAAGGCCGTTGCTCTCCGCCAAAAAACAAATACCACCCAACGCGGTGGCATTTTGTTTTTTTGTACAAAGGCATGGGAAGAGAAGCCAGGTAAAGTGGGTGAGAAAGTCCCATGCCGTTTTTCTAAATTTCCGAAGGAAATTTAGCATATATAGGAAGTAATGCGCGAAAGAAGAATTGACAAAACTCAATTGGAAATAGGAGCGCTATGACGAAAGCCATGGCACTACTATTTTTTAATGAAGCTAATCCCTAAGACAGCCGATAGGCACGATATAAACACCGTCGTCTCTTCGGTAAGCCAGCTCCGTACCAGTAAGAATCATGAGGAATGACGGAGTCTTCATTTTATCGGTGTTTACTTTATTCTTTAAAGCCTTAAGGTTTTCGGCAGCGTTCTCAATTTCCCTTGAACCCATCTTCACCTCAATGGCGCCCCATCTTCCGTCTTTAAGGTGAATAATTGCATCAGCCTCAAGTCCGCTTTTGTCGCGATAGTGAAAAACTTCCCCATCGAGGGCCTGAGCATAAACGCGTAAATCACGGATGCAAAGCGACTCAAAAAGCAGACCAAAAGTGTTGAAATCATCAAGCAGGATATTCGGTGTAGCACGCAATACGGCGGTAGCAATGGAGGGGTCGATAAAATGCCTTTTCGGAGATGTCCTGATTGTAGTTTTAGAGCGCATTGCGGGACTCCATGCGGGAAGGTCCTCAACGACGAATATCCTCCTCAATGCATTGAGGTATGATGCGATAGTCTTTTCAGAGATGGTGTCCTCATCTCCCGCAATATCATTTCTGATTGTAGTTTGGTTTGCCATAGTCGATATATTCCGCGCAAGAGAGCGCATAAGGGCACGAACCCTTGCAGGGCTCTTTTCAACACCATCAACTCTCGACACGTCAAGGTTGATAACCGCATCAACATAGTCGTAAACACGTTTTTGTGCGATATCATCTTTCTCCCCGACTGATGCAGGCCAGCCACCTCTTGAGAGAACAAACGCCAGCCTCTCGATTGTCAGATTTGAGAAGCCTTCTACCTTTGCATCTCCATCAAAGAGTGATTTTAATGAAACATCCCCGCTTGATTCAAGAGACTCAAAGAGACTCATAGGACGCATGAGCATACGGGAGATTCTTCCTGTGCCGGTATGCTGTACAGCATTATCCAATGGCACGGCAGAGCCTGTTAGAATAAACTGGCCGGATTCTCCGCGCTCATCGACGGCAAATCTTACAGCATCCCATAAAACAGGCGCCATTTGCCACTCGTCTATAAGGCGTGGTGTCTCTCCTCGAAGCAGCAGTGATGGCTTTATATCTGCTGCTTTAAGATACGAAGCAGTGTAATCCGGGTCCTGCATAAAAATGGAGCTGGCGGCCTTCTCTTTTGCGGTTCGGGTCTTGCCGCACCACTTTGGTCCCTCAATCAATACCGCTCCGGATGCCTGGAGCGCAGTATCCAAAATCCTGTCGGTTATTCTGTTTAAATATTTGTGTTCCATTCGTATAACCTCATATTGAGAAATAAAATTCTATCCTATGTTTATAGTATGCCCGATTACGGAGTTTGTCAACAAATTGATTCCGACTTTGGCTCATTATTACTTCCGAGTTTGGCAAAATCGCTGTTTAAATTGTACGGCGCCATCAAACCGCAGGATATTGTTGATTAGTAAACATCGAAACAGCAGATCAATGTGATATACTTGTTGCAGGGATATCGTAGGGATGTAGTATGAAAAACGGGGTATAGAAAATTGAAAAGAAAAATTGCTGCTTTTACTGTTGCTTTTGTATTTATGTTGTCAACGAGTGCTTATGCTGTAGATATCAGCATAGATGATGCAAACATTGAATTTTGTAGCCATACGGGAATTCCTTTTATTGATTCTAATAACAGGACTCAAGTACCGCTGCGCATTACGATGGAATCGTTAGGAGCCGAAGTTGATTGGAACCAAGATACACAGACCGCTGTTGTTGAGAAAGATGATATTAAAGTTACGGTTCCAATTGGAAAATCATATATCATAAAAAATGGACAACAAATCACGAATGATACCGCTGCAATAATAAAAGATAACAGAATCTATATGCCGATCAGAGCAGTAATAGAAGCTTTTGGAGCAGAGATAGGCTGGAAAAGTGAAACCCAGACGGTAACCATTGATGGTCAATCTTTTTACGGCAACGACGGAAAAACCCCATCGGCTGCTGTTTGTTTAAAAAGCCATCCCGGAGATTTTACAATAACGACCGCTGAAAACTATCCGGGTAATATTTTAGCGCTGAAAATAGAAAAATTAAACGAAGATGATACGGTAAGTATTCATACCGATGCGGTTAAAGCAAAAGCAGAAGTTATTAAATATGGCGATCATTACATTGCAGTATTGCCGATTGATTTATACGCGGCGATAGGAGACCATGATCTATCGGTTACATTCAATCAAGGAAAAGACGATGAATATAAAATTACCAGAACCTTCGGCATAAAAAGCAGGACATTCAAAACACAGTATCTCGTCGTCTCGGAATCTCTGAATCAATCCAATCGTAATGATGAAGCAAATATAGAATTTGTCAATGTTGTAAAGCCTGCAAGGACAATCTCAGAGCCTGAAAAGCTTTGGGAAGGCGAGTTTGTCATGCCGGTTTCCGGAAGACTCACAACAGATTTTGCGCAGATAAGGTATGTCAACAACGAACTCTCATCATCAAGGCATTCCGGCATTGATTTAGCCGCACCCTCGGGAACCGCAGTACAGGCTCCAAACGACGGAAACGTAACTTTGGCTGCACCTGGACTGCTTTCAACAGGAAATACAATCGTTATCGACCATGGCATGGGATTGTTCACTTCCTATTATCATTTAAATACAATGAATGTTAAAGTTGGCGATGCAGTTCGCAAGGGTGATGTCATAGGAACGGTCGGTAGTACAGGATTTTCAACAGGTCCTCATTTGCACTATGCGGTAAGCATTTACAATACATATGTAAATCCTTATCAGCCTTTCGCAGGAATAGTCAATTGAAATTAATGATAAAGCTTCTTTATTTAACCGCAATAATATGGTAAAACAATATTTAAGGAGGTGTGCCATGTATAAAACGATTAAGAATGTTACAATTGTAGGTTCTGGTGTACAGGGTTCCATGTTAGCTTTCAGAAGTGCAATCTATAATAAAAATGTATGTATTTATGATGTAAGCTTAAATGCTACGGAAAAAGCAGTCGCTAAAGTAAAACAGTGGCTTTCCGAGTATGTTGCCGCAGGGAAAATCAGTAAAGAGGATATGGAAGCAGCACTTCTGCGCATCAGGGTATCGGATCATTTGAAAGATGCCGTAGAGGAAGCGGATCTTGTCATTGAAAATGTCCCGGAAAAATTAGAACTCAAACAGAAATCGTGGGAAGAAATTGATGCGGCCGCTCCTGCAGAAACGCTTCTGACAACAAACAGCTCGTCGCTCCGAAGCTCTCAAATCGGAATCAACGTGAAGAGAAAAGACAAAACATTTAACCTGAACTTTATGACTCCTACCACCGATGATTTGGTCGAAGTGATGTGGAATGCGTTTACATCAGACGAATCAAAAAAGCTCATACTTGATTTCCTTATTTCTAACAACCATATTCCGATTGTGACAAACAAAGAGATAAAAGGCTTTTCCTTGAATCGGGTTTGGCGTGCGATGAAAAAGGAATGCTTGAATTTGTGGGCGGATGGATATATCAAGCCGGAAGACTTGGATCGGGCATTCATGATGGAATGGGAGACGGATCGTGGCCCTTTTGGCCAAATGGATCGAGTTGGGCTGGATGTAGTCAGGGATATTGAATATAGTTATTATAACGAAAGCGGAGAAGGATCGGACATTCCTCCCAAGGCACTTGATGAAATGATAGAAAAAGGATGGCTGGGAGAAAAAGCCGGGAAGGGATTTTATGAATATCCTGACCCATCCTACCAAAGACCTGATTTTTTAAGAAATGGGAGTGAAAGCAAATGAAAAAACCGGAAGAAATAAAGAAAGTTGCTGTTTTAGGTTGTGGTTTTATCGGATTTAGTTTTGCAATCGTATTCAGCAGAAAAGGGCTTGACGTTAATCTGTACAATCGGAAATCCCAAAGCTTGGATACGGTAATGGATCGAATCAGAGAACAATACGAATTTTTAAAAGATGAGGGCATTATTGACACAGAACTGATTGAGGCGTCGATGGCCAGGATACATACCTTCGATGATCTTGCGGAAGCGGTCAGAGATGTCGATTATGTACAGGAAGCAATGCCTGAGGATTTGGAACTAAAACAAGATATCTTTGCTGAGGTGGCAAGATTGACCGGTGCTGATGTGATCATTGGTTCAAGCTGTTCCGGACTCAAAAGAGCGGATATCGTAAATAAAGTGAAGCATCATCCGGAACGGTGCATGGTTGCTCATCCAACGAATCCTCCACATCTGATTCCTTTTATGGAGATATCGGGAGACGGGGCAAGCCAGGAAGCCAAGGATGCGGCTTATGCTTTTATGGAGCATCTTGGACAAAAGCCAATACAATGCAAGGAAGTTTATGGGTATGTGCTGAACCGAGTGCAGCTTGCCTTGATACAGGAAGCCTTTTATTTAGTGAAAGAGAACATTTGCACGGTAGAAGCGGTCGAACGTGCGATAACGGATGGACTTGGCCTACGATGGGCTTTCACAGGACCTTATGGTGTTGAAGAATTAAACTCGGCGACGCTTAATGAAGGACTTAGTAAGTATAAGGCGTATTTTATTGAAGGCTTCAGCGAGCTTGGCAAGATCAACGACTACGGGCAAGACTTTGTTGATAAGGCCGTGGAAGGCTTTAAACCGGTCATGAAGGACATGGACCACGAGCAATATTTAAAATGGAGAAATCAAATGGTTCTTGGAGCAAGGCGTCAAAAAGGAGATTTTAAATAATAAAAGTGCTCCGCCAACAAATACAAAGGCTTCGGGTTTTATCCCAGAAGCCTTGTGTGGTATTGTAAAGATTAAAATTCATATCTTCTATCTGTCTAAATTGTGCAATGCTCTGCTGCAATACTTTGTATGCAGCAGCGTGTGAGATAATTCACCTAACGGTGCGCCTAGATATTCGGTATATAACTCTGCCACCGCCGGATTTTCATGGGATTTACGAAGGGGCATATTTTCATCGACCTCATAAAGTGATTCGATCCGCGTTTTTCGGATCTCATTATTTGTCCCATAGGGCTGCCCGCCGCCTCCAATACATCCTCCCGGACAGCACATGACCTCAATAAAGGCATAATTTGATTCTCCGGATTTGATCATTTCCATTACCTGTTTCGCATTGGCAAGGCCGTGGCTTACTGCGACATTTACCTTCTGACCGGACAAATCAACGGAAGCACCCTTGATGCCCTCCATACCGCGAACATCCTCGAATTCCAATTTACACAGCGTCTCGCCGGTAACTACCTCATATACGGTACGCAGGGCTGCTTCCATAACGCCGCCGGTAGCGCCGAATATTGCCGCTGCACCCGTTGAAATACCAAGTGGTGCATCAAACTTGCTTTCGGTCAGATTATTAAAGTCTATGCCTTCATGCTGAAGCATTCTTCCCAGCTCCCGTGTAGTCAGCACCGCATCTACATCACGGTAACCGCTGGAATTCATTTCTGGACGCGCCGCCTCAAACTTTTTGGCGGTACATGGCATTACAGAGACTACAAAAATATCTTCCGGCTTTATGCCGCTTATTTGAGGATAGTATGATTTCGCCAATGCTCCGAACATTTGCTGCGGTGATTTACAGCTTGAAACATGAGGCAGAAGTTCGGGATAATAATGTTCAATATATTTTATCCATCCGGGGCTGCAGGAAGTCAGCATAGGCAGTACCCCTCCGTTTTTCATTCTATGCAGCAGCTCGTGGCCTTCTTCCATAATGGTAAGGTCGGCAGAAAAATCGGTATCGAACACCCTGTCAAAACCTAATAGACGCAAGGCAGCTACGAGTTTCGTGGTGGCTATCTCTCCCGAAGGCCGGCCGAATTCTTCCGCAATGGAAACCCTTACTGCCGGAGCAACCTGTACAACAACATGTTTTTGTGGATTTGCCAGCGCTTTCCATACGATATCCGTATCATCTTTTTCATGGATAGCACCTACCGGACAGGAAAGGGCACACTGTCCGCACAAGACACAGGCAACCTCAGACAGCTGCCTGCCGTATTCCGGCGAAACGTAAACATCCGTACTGCGGTTATGACTGTATAGGATACCCACTTCCTGAATATGATGGCAAACCTCCGCGCACCTGCCGCACTTGATACATTTGTTTGGATTTCTTACCAAGGATGGTGTGGATTCATCGAGAGGCAGGTTGTTTTGGCTTTTTTCTCCCTCGATATCCTTTACGCCAAGTTTTACTGCAAGCTGTCTGAGCTCACAGTTTCCATTCCGGATACAAGTCAGACATTCTTGGGGATGGTCTGCAAAAATAAGCTCCAGAATTGTCCGGACGGTCTCTCTTACCCTGGGAGAATTCGTTGTGATTTTCATTCCAGAAGAAACCGGTGTCGAGCAGGATGCAACAAGGTTTCTGATTCCCTCGACTTCAACGGAGCATACCCGGCAGTTTGCTTTGACCGTCTGATCCGGATGATTGCAAAGAGTGGGAAGATAAATACCGCTTATCCTTGCGGCTTCCAAAATGGAAATACCGGCCGGAACCGTTACTTCATTTCCGTTTAAGGTGATTTGTAAACTTTGCATTATGCAGTTTCCTCCTTGCAATTTAAGTCGCTGTTTTCCCGGCAGCAGTCGGTATATTCCTTGCGGTAATAAGATAATGAAGATATCAAGCTGTTGCCGGCTGCCTGGCCGAGGCCGCAGAAGGATGCATTCTGCATTGCACGGGTGTAGCGCTCCAACGTATTTACATCATTGACGGAAGCATTTCCGGATAATAATTTGTTAAGTATAATGTTTGCCTGTCGCAGGCCTTCCCTGCAGGGTGTACACTTCCCGCAGCTTTCATGCAGGAAAAATCGTACCCGGTTTTGAACATTCTCCAGGATAGAACGCGTGTCATCCAGCACGAAAACTGCACCCGAGCCGATCATAATTCCCGCTTGAGCGCAGGCCTCATATTCCAGTGGAGTATCAAGCATTTCCGGTGGTACAAGGACACCGGAGGCTCCTCCTATATTGACTGCTTTGATCGTCCTTCCTTCTTTGGGGCCGCCTCCGTATTGATTGATTATTTGAGCGAAGGTTATTCCGAAGGGCACTTCTATAAGACCCCGCGTCTTAATATCGCCGGATAGAGAAATCAATTTTGAACCGCGACTGTCGGGAGTACCGATGGAATTATACCATTCCGCACCTTTCTCAATAATCTTAGGTATATTGGAGAGCGTCTCCACGTTGTTAATCAGCGTAGGCTTATTCCAAAGTCCTGATTGGGTCGGATAAGGCGGCTTAACCCTAGGCCTCCCTTTTCTGCCCTCAATGGATGAAAGCAGGGCAGTCTCTTCCCCGCACAGGTAGCTGCCTGCGCCTGAGAATATTTCCAATGAAAGGCTAAAATTGCTGCCGAGAATTTTTTCTCCCAACAGTCCTGCCTCTTCGGCTTCTTTAATACTGGCGCGCAGTTTCTTCTGTGCCTCCGGATATTCATGGCGTACATAGATATATCCTTTTGCCGCTCCCGACAGATAAGCGGAGATAGTGATTCCTTCAATTAATTGAAAGGGAAGGTGAGTCATAATGAAGCGGTCTTTAAACGTACCCGGCTCTCCTTCATCTGCATTGCATATGATAAACCGTTCCGTTTCGGAGTTGTTACGTACCATCTCCAGTTTTTTTCCGGTAGGAAATGCCGCGCCGCCCCTGCCTCTTAGTCCGGAAGCTTTTATTTCCTCTATACTGCTTTCCGGAGTATTGGCGAGGACTTTTTCCAAAGCCGAATAACCGTTGCGGCTTCGATAAAGCTTTAGGTCTATAAATTCATTGGGATCAATGTTAAAAATGGGGTTCTCATTAAGCTGACTGCTCATTTTTATGCTCCTTACTCAAACTTCTGATAATTGAAACGGCCTCTTTTGGAGTCAAATGTCCGTAAATTTTATCATCGACCTTAATCGCAGGAGACATATAGCATGCTCCGAGGCAATTGACGCTTTCCAAAGTAAAAAGTCCATCATAGGTTGTTTGGCCAACGATTATATCCAATTCTTGTTCGATTGCCTTTTGTAGTTCTGCTTTTCCGGCATTCTCACAGGGAGCATTGGTACATACTCTTATAATATGAATACCCCTTGGTTTAAGCGAGATCTCACTGTAATAGGATGCCGTCGAGTACACCCTGCAGCGTGAAATTTTAAGCAGCAGAGCGATCTCATTAACCGCATCCTCGCTTATGTATTTTTGTTGATTTGCATCCTGGGCTGCAAGGAGCACCTGCAGCAGTGAGGCATTGCCAATATCCATCCCGTTGACAATATCATATATTCCGACTGAACTCATATTTTACCTCCTCATTAATCTCTGAATCATAAGCTTTGTTTGAGACAGTGTATAACGCTTGAAATCCAATTTCAAGCAAAGTTTACTTTTAGACAAAGTAGTTAATGCTTTGGTTCGAATAGCATAGTAAATTTAACAATATATGCCGATTATTTAACAAACTTGGAGACAAAAAGAAAAAAGGCAAATTCTAATAAATAGAAATTTACCTTTCCTTCGTATTCTATATTTCTTTCGCCTGTTACCTGCTTATCCTTTTTCTATCATATTGTATCTTAATACCATCAGGCTGTCGCTGAGATGAATGTTTTCCATTTCGATATCTTCGGGGACCTCCAGTTCTACCGGTGCGAAATTCCATATTCCTTTTATTCCCAAACCGATGACCTTATCCGCTACTTCGCGAGCATAGACATTGGGCACTGTAATAACCGCAATATCCACTTGGTTTTTTTTCACGAAGTCATTTAAACTATCCATATGCATTATTTCTATCCCTTTTAAATTTTCTCCGATGAGGTGAGAATTAACATCAAATATTCCGATAATCTTGAAGCCCTTTTTTTCAAAACTTGTATGTTTAGCCAGAGCCTGACCCAGGTTTCCAGCTCCGATGAGAATCATTTTAAACGGAACGCCCAGCCCAAGTATGTTGCCTATTTCTTGCTGCAAAGACTCCACATCATATCCGTAACCCTGAAGACCAAAACCTCCAAAATTAAAGAAATCCTGTCTTACTTGTGAAGATGTAATTCCCATTCTTTTACTCAAGTCTTTTGAAGAAACCCTGCTGATACCCATCTGTTTCAAAACAGAAAGATAACGGTAATATCTTGGTAAGCGTTTTATAACTGCACTTGAAATCTTCTTTTCACTATTCACAAATTTCACCCCAAATAACGTTTCATGGAATCTTTAATATATTGAAAAGAGTCTATTACTATATGAACGAAAAGTCAACGTTATCTTTTTTATAAATCAGTTATTGGAATGGGGGCTCCGATTAACTGGAGTGATATAAAAATTGGACAAAAGGGTATCTGCTACAACAATTAATTCTAAAACTGTAATATTATGTGTCTCTGATCGAAAAATTAAGAATCGATTCCTTTGCATATATTCCAATAAAAGGCTAGGTATTATATAATTAAGCAAGTTGTTCCGGTTACTTTTATTTACTTCAATCCAATATTTATAAACTTACAGCATGAAAAAATGCATGCAAAGATGCAGTGGTCGTGCATTATTGCAACGCACTTAAAATAAAGCAAAATACTCTTATTATCCATTACAAATAATAATTAATTAATAAAAAAATCACAAGGACAAGACATAACAATAAAACACACTGCTTAAAACTCTTAAAATTTAAAGTAAATTGTAAACTGACTAAAATGGCATAATTATTGCATTTAATTATTTCATCTCTTATGCGGAGGTGCGCTAATCTCTATGCCGTGAGGAGGTGTGGAAGGAGAAAGCAATTTCAAAATTTGTAACGAAAGTATAAAGTAATAAAATTAATTACTGCTATGTATTGATTTTGTTGAACAAAAGATTAGATATATGGCAGCAGAAAAAGAGGTGGTGGCTAGTTGAGCCAGACGGTTTATGGAGGTGGTGTGATAAATATCCCAATATCCAATGTTACGGTCGGGCTCAAAGGGTAAAATATTGACGCCTACACAAGTGACACAGGCTGCGCCTGCTCTGGCTCTATTTGCAAAGTGGCTGATCGCCTCCTCGCTTGGGTACGGCTCTCCGTTACGCATTGCATGCAATTCGGTAGGCCCCGCAAAAATGCGGTTGCGAAATAGGGTGTTGCCAATTCTAATGGGACTCAAAATATGGCTGTACGCTTGTTTCATTATAATTACTCCTATTTAGATTGTTTCGTAATTTAATAATAGCTCACAGAAAAATTTATGTACAATTCTCAATATCCAGTTTACGATTCCAATCTGGAATAATAAACTTTGTTTTCACTGACTGCAATGATATGATAATGAATATAGGTAATGTGGGAGGAGAGTAGACTATGACGCTGGCCCAACTAAGATATTTTTTTGCGGTGGCAGAGCATCTGAGCTTTACAAAAGCTGCTCAGACATTATATATGACACAACCTAACCTGAGTAAGCAGATCGCCTTGCTAGAGCGGGAAATTGGTCTATGCCTCTTTGTCCGCAGCAATCGGAGCGTTAAACTCACCCCCTCAGGGGAGGTACTTTTGAAAAAGCTGAGCGGAATCCCCTCACAGGTAGATGAGGCGCTAATTCAGGCCAGAGCAGTTGATCGGAGTATGACGGGCAGCTTGTCCATGGGTATATTAGAGGGACAGGAAATCAATCATGATTTGGCCAACCGCCTGAAGGCCTTTTATAGTGCCTATCCACAGATAGAACTGAACCTGGAACGGAAAAGCTTTCGCAACCTGCGCAACGGACTGGAGTCGGGAACATATGATATAGTCATTTCACTTGGCTTTGATATAGAAGAAAGCGACCGATTGTGCCGGACAGTGATTATGGAGCAGGTGGAAGCCATTGCAATTAATCGTAGTCGCCCGCTGGCAGGTAAGGAGAAACTATCTCTTAGTGATCTGAGAGATGAACCCTTTGTGTGTATCGCTTCAGAGGAATCCCCTGGGGGTTATTCCTCTTTTTTCAAGAGGTGTGAGATGTTTGGATTTACGCCAAAGGTGATGAGTTTAGCCCATTCCCTGGAAAATCAATTGCTCTGTGTGGAGGCCGGCATCGGCGCGGCAATACTTGACCGCAATACAAGACTGGAAAAAAATGAAAATATCCGCATAGAAACCATACCAGATGTCAAGCTTAATTTGGAGCTTGTCTGGCGTTTGGGAAATGAAAACCCCGCAATTGCTCCGCTGGTAAAAGCCCTATCTCTTGAAGCTTAACAAATTATAAATCTCCAGGGACGAATAAGATTAATAAAAAAGGAGGATTGACATGGAATATAAAGCACAGATAGCAGTAATCGGAGGGGGAGCCTCCGGGATGTCTGCGGCAGCGGCAGCTGCAGAAGCCGGCGCATCGGTCATCGTATTGGAAGCAAATATGGCGGTTGGTGGAAACGGGCTGTTTCCGAGAGGAATTTTCGGTGTCGACAGCCCGGTACAAAGGCGCAAATTGATCTTTGCTGATACCGACGAAGTTTTTACAAGCTGTATGGATTATTCCCATTGGAAGCTTGACGGAAGGTTGGTTCGCACACTGATCGACAAGAGCGGCGATACGATAAGCTGGCTGGAGGAAAAGGGAGTTAAGTTTTCAGATGTAATCCATCATATTCCAAATCAAACCCCGGAAGTTTATCATATAACCGATCCCAGCTTAAATGCTGGAAAGGCCGTCATAGATGCCCTTAAATCCTGTTGTGAAAAATTTGGTGTAAAGATACTTACTGGCACTCGTGGTAAAAAGCTGCTGCTTGACGGAAATGGCGCTGTAAGCGGTGTTGTGTGTGAGAGCAAGGACGGAGAAACGTTTAAAGTCGAGGCGGAAAAGGTCATTATCTGCTCTGGAGGTTTTGCGGGCAACGCCGAACTTATTTCGAAATTTTATCCAAAATTCGACTCGTCAGTGGTGACTCAGCGCGCGGGCATGCAACATAAGGGCGATGGGCTGAATATGGCACTGGAAGCTGGCGCTGACATTGAAGGCAATTTTGCCATGGAGATAGCCGCTCCGGCAATAAAGGGGCATGAGTCGCTGGAACTTTTAATCGGAGAGCCCCAAAACGTCTGGGTAAACTGTTTCGGCGAAAGGTTTGCCAGCGAGGAAATTGTCTATAATTTTGCAATGGCAGCAAATGCCTACCTTCGCCAGCCGGGAGGTGCAGTCTGGATTATTTTTGACAGCACAATAATGAATAAAATGCTGGGTGATGGTCCCAATATTGTTAAATTAATTCATTTGCCGCCCGGCGCAGGGCAGCATCTCGAGGAAGCAATCGAAAAGGCGCAGATGGACGGGACTCTGAAGGTATCCGAAAGTATTTCGGATATTGCAGAATTTATAGGATGCAATTCCGACACCCTCAAGAGCACCATCAAGCAGTATAATTTATTCTGCACGCAAAACCGCGATGCCTTTTTTGCAAAAAAAAGGCGTTATCTTAGTGCCCTCGAGAACCCTCCTTTTTATGCGGTAAAGGCTGGCGCCAAAATGCTGATTACCCACGGCGGGATCAGAGTAAACGAGCGTTTTGAAGCCTTAAATGACAAATTGGAAGCAGTTCCGAACCTTTATGTAGCCGGTGTGGATTTCGGTGGAGCTGATGCAGATATCTATAATGTGTCGATGAGCGGCCACGGCTTCGGTTTTGCGGTGAACTCCGGACGCATGGCAGGTGAAAACTCCGCGAAGTCGGTTTTATGACGATTATAAAAATTATGACTATTCATGTCGAACATATTGCATCTGAAAAATAACAATGATAATATATCGTCAAAGGTTAGTCCTGATTAACGATGAGGTTACCCCTCATCGTTTTTTTGAGCAGTGTTTTCGATTCAATCATTAAAAAATTTGGAAAATGAGGTTGAAGCATGGATGTTCTAAAGCAGAAAGACTTTAAAAACATTGTCTCCGGCGAATATGACAGCGAATTTTATAAGATCATGGTAGAATACCTGGGGGAAGAAATATTTGTCTCGGACGGAACAGGCAAAATATTATTTGTGAATCCTGCTTCCGTCAGGATGATCGGTTTGCCGGTAGACCAGATCATCGGGCGCAGCGCGGGAGACCTTGAAAAAGAGGGATATTTTTCCGTCAGCAGTACCATGGAGGTTGTTCGCCAAAAGAGAACGGTCAACTTGTTGCAGAAATTAATGGATGGAAGGACGGTCCTCGCTACAAGCGTTCCGATTTTCGATAAAGAGCAGGAAGAGATCATAATGATTATCAGCACCTCCAAAGATGTGGATGCCGTAAATGAACTATTGCATACGGTTGAAAAACAAGCGGTGGAAATTGAAAAGAACAAGGCGGAAATAAACAATCTAAGGGAATCGATGTTTGAAGCGGAAGGCTTTATTTCCAGCGATCCGATCATGAATGAATTAAAAGACACTTTGATCCGGGTTGCTCCACTGGCGGTTTCCGTATTGATACAAGGCGAAACAGGAACGGGAAAAGAGGTCGTGGCCAGGGCATTGCACCGATTCAGCAATCGAAGCAACGAACCATATATTAAAATAAATTGTGGAACCATACCGGAGCAGCTGATCGAATCGGAACTTTTTGGATACGAACAGGGTGCATTCACCGGAGCAAGTGTGGGAGGGAAAAAAGGTAAAGTCGAAATGGCCCATATGGGCACTCTATTTTTGGATGAGATCGGTGAATTGCCGCTGGCGCTTCAAGTCAAACTGCTCGATTTTCTGCAGGATGGATCCTTCACAAGAATCGGAGGAACGGAGAGGCTTAAGGTAAATGCAAGAGTAGTAGCGGCGACAAATCGTGATTTGAAGAAAATGTGCGAAGAGGGGAAGTTCCGTAAAGATCTGTATTATCGATTGAATGTGATTCCGATCAACATTCCGCCTCTCCGCGACCGCATCAGAGATATCGATGTGCTCGTCAAGTATTTTGTGTCCCGTTACAATTCAAGATATCGGTGTCATAAAAAGTTGGAAAACGGACTGTTGGAAATTCTTAGTCAATATAATTGGCCAGGTAATGTAAGAGAACTGGAAAATGTGATTGAACGATTGTTTGTGATGTCGGAAGACGACATAATAAAGAGAGAAAATCTAATCTGTGTCATAGACGAGAATCGTGATACTTCGAGTATTTCAAACGTCGCAAACTTCAGCATTCGGCCTCTCAAAGAAGCGAAATGGGAGTTGGAGAAGCAGCTTGTGAGCAAGGCTTATCAAATATATCATTCCACATATAAAGTGGCAGAGGTGCTTCACGTTGATCAGTCAACCGTCGTCAAATTATTACATAAGCATAATTGTGCTTTGTGAGGATTCTATCCCGGAATAGCAATGAAAATTTTCATCACAGCAATGAATTTTTTCATTGTTTTTTATTGTCTGTTTTGTAAATTTAAAAACTAATACTGCGGAGGTTCTTGTAAAAACGTTGAAGTAGAACGAATCGTTTCAATATTAAAAATATTTTCAAGGGTGGCATGTTTATTGCTAATTATTCCTATGTACTACGAAAATTGATCCGTGACCGAAGCATTTCTATGTTTCGCTGCGTATCGAAATTTCAGATATTGAGTAGAAAGGAAGTAAGCAATGAACAAACAGGAAGTGATCAAAATGGCATTTGATTCGATTTTAGACGCCGATCAGGATATGGCCCTGGAAGCGATGGACAAAGGTGCAGAAATCGGACTGGATTCGATTGAACTGTTAAAGGAAGGATTTACTGCAGGGATCACAGAGCTCGGAGAAAAATTCGGAAAGGGAGAACTGTTTCTTCCCGAATTAATTTTTGCTACGGAAGTAATGAAAGCAGTGACAAATAGAGTGGAAGCAGAAATGGCGATCAGCGGCAGGCAAGTCGAGAAAAAAGGAAGAATGCTCATGGCTACCGTTGAAGGCGATGTGCACGATATCGGCAAGGGGATCTGCTGCTCCTTATTGAAGACCTCCGGTTTTGAGGTTTTTGATCTGGGCAGAGAGGTCAAGGCCGATACGATCATCGATAAAGCGGTTGAATTGGATGTGGACATTATCGGAACAAGTGCACTTCTGACAACAACCATGATCTATCAGCAGGAGCTTGAAGATAAGTTAAGGGAAAGAGGACTCCGGAATCGGTTTATAACCATGATAGGCGGAGCTCCAATTACGCAAAGATGGGCTGACCGGATCGGAGCAGACGCTTATACAGAAGATGCCTCTGAGTGCTGTACCAGAGCAAAACAATACATAGAGGAGAAAAAGTAAGAAATTCAGCAAGAAAGGAGTGTGAATTATTTGAGCGATAAATGCTTTACTAGAATGGGTGACGGAGAAGGCATCTGGATGTCAAAAGAGCAAATCCGTGAAGAAGTCCTGGCAGGCATGGAAGATGCGATCGTGAAAGGAAAAGCGCAGCCAATGACGGGCGGTGATGTTGATTATCTTGTTGAGATACTGACCATGCCGGAAAAGAATGTCAGTGTGGAAAGAGGACATGAGGGAATCACCACCTTTGATGCCGGTACGTTAAAAATGGCTGTGCGATCAGGATTGCCCATTGACAGTTCAACAGCACTTTTAATTCATGAAAGAGCTTTATGCTCGGATACGATGGAAATCTGCAATACGGATTATAGCTTTAAACAGATAAAAAACATCGTATACGAAGAAGCAATGGCAATGGAGCGGGCACAAATGAACTGCATCATGCCGATCTTCTATGGCGCAATGCCGAATATGGGATTATACACAAAACCGGATGGGCCCGTGGAAAACTGGTCGGAGCTATTGCCGCAGGGCAAAGTCATGGAAGCTTTGGAAGCGCAGGAAAAAGCGGCGGAGCTTTGCACGAATGATATGGTTTATATCGGTTCTATCCTGGCGGAAGCCGGAGCATGCGGAATTCAGTTTGACACAGCAGGTGCCAGCGGCGACGCGGATATGCTGGCTGCTTTGCAGGCATCAAAGATCTTATCTCAAAAATATCCTGATCTGAGTATCACGATGGGAATGGCGAATGAATTCACCTTGGGAATGCACGGACGTCTGAAATTTGAAGGAGAAAAGCTTGCCGGCCAGTATCCGGCCAAGCAAGTGAAAACAGCAGCAGCCGCCGGTGTACATAGCTATGGTCCGGTAATCAATACAAACAGCAGCAAATCCTTCGCCTGGAATTTATCCCGCTCCCTCACCCATGTCCAGGAAGCGACAAGAGCGGCGACAATCCCGGTCCTTCCAAATGTAGGGATGGGAGTCGGCGGAATTCCGCTGACAACGACATCTCCCACAGATGCTACCACCAGAGTTGCAAAGGCAATGCTTGAAATCGGCAAAGCCGACGGTTTGTAGGTAGGACACGGAGATACTTACGGCATGGCGATCATGCACGAAATGGCCGCCGGAATGGGAGGAATACGTACTGCCGGAGATCTGGTAGCGCGTATGGTCATGAAGGGTATGAAGATCGATGCCGCCAAGGAATATGTAGCGAATAAATTAGGCTGCACCGTGTTTGATCTGTCAGACAGCGCTAAAATGAAAGAGATCAGGGAATCTCTGGATATCGGCACCGTCGTATTAAGACCACATGGGAGCAACGGTATGGCAGCCAAGATCAAAATCGCAGAATTGCTGGATATTAAAATTCCGAGTGTGGAGCTGTTCAAAAAGCAGACAGGAAAATCATTTTGACCCAATTAACTAATATACACTATTTTTATAGGAGGTAAATTATTATGGGAGAAATTATATTTTCATTCTTTGTAGGCGGTTGGATGGTTCTGACCGGTATCTTTATGAATTATTGGTTACTGAGAGAAGAAAAGAAAAAACCGGAAGAATTAATGAAAGGGGGTAACTAAGCAATGACAATTTATTTGGCAGGAGTACTTTTTAGTTTTGCATTATACATGTTTCTAGGATTTTATGCAGGTAAAAAGGTAAAGGATACCACCGACTATTATGTTGCGGGAAGAAATGCACCAACGATACTGATTGCCGGTACCTTATTCGCTTCCATGATCAGCACAAACGCATTCATGGGCGACACAGGCTGGTGCTATACGGGTAATATCACTTCCATCGTGCTTTTAAACGCACTTTGCGGAAGCGGATATGTAATTGGCGCCTTATGGTTTGGAAGATATCTGAGAAGATCAGAGTGTAAAACGATGCCTGAATTTTTTGGTACAAGATTTAATGATATGAGAAACAGAAGACTGGCAGCCGTTATTCTCGTGGTTTCATTAACTGCTTACTTATTGGCATGTATTACCGGTACCGGAATCCTCCTTCAGGAGCTCACCGGTTTATCAAGAACAGCTTGCTTAGTATTAGCTTGGTTCTTCTTTACCGCTTTCACGTTCTACTCCGGCTCGAAGGGTGCTATCCTGACAGAAACTGCAATGTTTATGATCTTTGTCGGTGCATCTTTTATAGCAGCGCCTTACATATTTGAAGCACAAGGCGGTTTGGGTCAACTTTTGACCAACCTGATGAATAATCCTGACGCTCCGGCTGGACTTTTGGATTATCACGGCAGTCCGGAAGGGACATATGGAGAAGGAACCACTATATTCAGTGCGGTCATGTATGCCATCGCCTTTGGTATCGTCTGGCTGGTAACAGTCGGGATCAGCCCTTGGCAGGCAGGCAGAGTCATGATGGCAAAGAACGAACATGTTGCGATCCGTTCCTCCGCTATCGCCTGTATGTTAACTACCGTATTCTGTGGCTTGACCTATCTGATGGCCGTTGCAGTACTCAACATAAATCCCGGCATGGAGGATCCACAGAGAGTAATTATCTGGGCTTCCTACAACGTGGTACCTAAATTTATCGGTATGCTTGTACTGACAGGAATCATGGCTGCAGGTCTTTCTTCGGCTGTTACGTTCCTTTCCGTAGTCGGTTTCAGTGTAACCAGCGATATCGTCAAATTAAACTTTAGAGATGATAAGCACAAGCTTTATGTAAGCCGTTGTGTTATGCTTGCAGTAGCGGTTGTTGCATTAGCGTTAGCGCTATTAAATGTAGGCGGGATCAGAATTATAACCTGGTTCGCAAGTACTTTGATCGCAGCTTCCTGGTGTGTTTCCGGCTTCGGAAGTGTCTGGAGCAAATCTCTTACTGCAAGAGGAGCGAGATGGTCAATGTACGCAGGCTTTATCGGATTCCTCGTTGCCAAATGTGCAGCGGTATTCGGCGGAGTTTCCCTGCAGAATTGGCTTGACCCGTTCTTTATCGGTCTCTATGCGAGTGCAATCTTTGCGGTCATCGGAACGAAGACTTCTGTTTTATCGCAAGAGGAGATTGATTACCGCAAAAATATGCATATCCTTCCTGAGTCAGAAAAAATACCTTCGGATTATAGGAGAGACAGAGTTTATGGAAATGTAATGATCGTAGTTGGTCTTTGTGTAACCGTATTCTTATTATTCGGCTGGGCCCTTCCATACAATGGAATCATCTAAAACAAACGAAAATCATGGGGAATCCGGAAATGATCGGATTCCCCATGATCGATACCAGTGAGCAGAAGGAGGGTGCTCAGCTCGCATAATGTATAGGAGCGAGCGCCGAAGGGAACCATGGGTTCCCTAGCGGAGCGGTGTCAGCCGCAGCCGGGAGGAAAAGTTATGAAAAATAATTCAAAACATGGTTCCAATGAAAATGCTGATCAATCCAGACATATTGCTTTTTCGGCGGATATTATAAATTCAGAGCAGGTGACGATGATTCATGAGGCAACGCTGGAGCTGCTGAGACATACCGGTATGAGGATCGACAGCCTGGAAGCTGCAGGGATCTTTGAAGAAAATGGTGCAAACGTGACCTATTTTGATCGTTATGCAATCGCAAAGTTTCCTTCCCACGTAGTTGCAAAGTGTTTGGAATGGGCGGCAAGACCCCTTGTCTTTTATGGAAGAACACCGGATAAGGATTTTGCAGCATTTAAAAATCATGTTGGTTTCAGCACATTCGGAGAATGTGTAAAAATAATAGACTTGTCTACAAGAGAAATAAGGGACTGTGTAAAGGAAGACTTGGCCGGAATTACGAAGGTCTGCGATTACATGGATGAAATTGCTGTTGTGGAAAGGGCGTGCGGCGCGCTTGATTATCCAAGTGAGGTCCAGCCATTGCACAATCTGGAAGTCATGATGAAAAATACGTCAAAGGCAATCTTTATTGGTGCGATGAGCGGAGTCAATTGTAAGAAGATGATTGAAATGGCATGTGTTGCGGCCGGAGGAGAAGAAGCATTCCGGGAAAGGCCATTTTTAAATATTTTTGTTTGTCCTACCAGCCCTTTAAGACTTGGTAAGGAATGTTCGGATCAGATTATCGAAGCGGCAAAAGGTGGAGCCGGTATTGCAATTATTCCAATGGCGCTTGCGGGAGCTACCTCGACCATAACACTTGCCGGAACCGTTCTCAGCCATAACGCTGAAGTTCTGGTGTCGATCATGCTGGCACAGATGGTCCAAAAAGGTGCAAGGTGTACGTATTGTTCCATGAGCACGATCATGGATTTAAAGCACATGATGTCTGCTACAGGTTCGCCGGAACAGAGCATGGTCAGTGCCGCAACAGTAAAAATGGCACAATTCTACAACTTGCCAAGTTGGATCGGCGCAGGGCTTTCCGACAGCAAATTGCCGGACGCACAGGCCGGATATGAATTCGGTATCAACGCTTTGACCGGCGCATTGTCCGGGGCGAATATCGTATATGGAGCAGGAGCCCTTGAAGCGGCATTGACCATCGATTATGCGAAACTGGTTCTTGACTGCGAAGGGATGAAATACATCCGAAAAATTTTAGGCGGAATCCTGGTTACGGAAGAAACCCTGGCGCTTGATGTGATCCATAATGTCGGCCCCGGAGGCGGATTTCTGAACCAGAGACATACCTATGATAATATGAAAATCCACTCGCAGGTTGAGGTTTTCAACAGAAGTAACCGGCCGGTATGGGAAGCGGGAGGCAGTAAGGATGCTGCAGAAGTAGCCTATGAAAAGGCGAGGTACATATTGGATAACCATCAGGTAACCCCTTTGCCCTCCGGTGCGGAGGAAACGATCGCAAAGATGATTGCAGATTATGAAAAAGAGCTGGGTCTCTAAAATAATTATTAAGAAAGGAAATAGACAAAAAGATGAGTAAGATGGATTCTTATCAAGATCAGATCCTTGGATTCAATATGATCACAAAAGCAGATGCTGAAATGATTCATGAAGCTACTTTGGATATCCTCGAAACAGTCGGCGTCAAGGTGCCCGGAAAAGAGGCCCATGAAATATACAGCTCCGCAGGCTGTCAGTGCGACAGCGAAACAGGAATTGTAAAGTTCCCCAGAAATCTTGTGATCGACTGTATCGAAGCATGTCCATCCCAGTTTGAGTTATATGCAAGAGATCCGAAGCACAATCTTGTCATGGGTGACGGCCGTCCGAAATATATGAATTTTGGTACCGGTGTTGAAGTAAAGGATATCGTTACAGGAGAACGGAGGCCTTCCGTCAAGCAGGATATCGGTAATTTGGCCAGGTTTATCAACGGGCTGGATGAAATTGATATCTTCCATGTTCCGGTAACCGCTTCGGATGTGAGACCGTTCATAAAAGATTTACATGAAGGGGAAGCAGCCTTGCTGAATACTTCAAAGCATTTTATCCACCACAACAACTGCGGAAAGAACACAAAAAGATGGATCGAAATGGCTGCGGCTATGGTCGGCGGGAAAGAAAATTTAAGGGAAAAGCCGATCACCACCATGGTGCTGTGCCCCAACAGTCCTTTGGAAATTACCGAGCATATCGGTGAGATCATTATCGAATGCGCGAAAGCGGGTCTCCCCATCGATGTCCTTTCCATGGGTCTTTGCGGTGGAACCACGCCGGTAACCATTCCGGGAACGCTGGTAATAACAAATGCCGAATTCATGGCCGGAATGATATTAGCACAGCTGATCAATAAGGGCAACAAAATGATTTACGGAAGCTCCACGACCATTATGGATATGCAGTGGGCCACAACGCCGGTGGGTTCTCCGGAACACGCCATGGTCGGCGCCGCGGTTGCCGCTATGGGTAAATTCTATGGAATTCCGGCCGATACAGGCGGAACTTAGGCAGACAGTAAATCATGTGACGCACAGATCGGTCACGAAAAAACGATTACCGCCATGCTTCCTGCCTT
>CAZTEH010000051.1:0-27152 GCA_964612345.1 uncultured Oscillospiraceae bacterium
GGATTTACTGTTTTGAATCGTATTTATAGCAGAATGGAGGTGAGACAATTGAATTCGCAGTCTTTCAGCGCTGAAGATATGGTTGCGGCCGCAATCGATCAATATGCCGATATGGTTCGACGCATTTGTTTTTTGCACCTTAGAAACCGTTCGGATATAGAAGATGTTTTCCAGGAAGTATTCCTCCAATACTATCTGAATATTAATAAATTCCAGAATGAACAACATGAAAAGGCTTGGATGTGCAGGGTAACCTTCAATAAATGCAAGGATCTTAATAAAAGCTTTTGGCTAAAAAGAGTGGTCAGCCTTGATGATATGGAAGTTCCTTTTGAGAATGAAGAGCAAAGTGAAATTATTATGGCTATGCTTCAATTGCCCGCCAAATATAAGGATGTGATCTATTTGCATTATTATGAAGGCTGGTCGATTCCTGAAATCGCAAAAATAATAAACCAAAATACAAATACGGTTTATTCCCGATTGAGACGGGCGAAGGAGAAGCTGAAAGTGAATGAGGGGGTGATTGAATGGAAAGCATGATTAATTATTTTGATCAGATAAAAGCGGATGAAGAGCTGAAAGTGAAGACAAAGGCTTATATCCGGGATAGGATTGACTCCGAAATTGATAAAAAGGCTGGGGCTCCGTGTCTTGAGAGAGCAAGAGTGCACACTATGAAAAAACTTTCTCTTGCAGCTTTGCCGGTTGCAGCTTGTGCAATCCTTGCAATCGGTGGATATGCATTTTACAATACACCGGTAAATTACATCAGCTTGGATATCAATCCCAGCGTTGAGCTTGGACTAAATAAGTTCGATAAAGTAGTGAAAGCAGAAGGAATCAACAAAGACGGGGAAATCCTATTGAAGGAAAATAACATCAAGAATATGTCCGCGGAAGAAGCAATTGAGAAACTGGCTTTGGGAGCGAAAGAAAAGGGCTATATTCAGGCTGACGGATCAACGGTTATTGCAGTTACGGCTCTATCGGAGCAGGATGAGGAAGCGGTACTGCTAAGCAATCAAATGGGCGAAATACTTCGTTCAATGATTCAACTGGGAGATTTAAATGCCGTTGTTTATACTGACAGCTCCAACTTGCAGGTAAGAGCAGAAGCAAGAGAGTTAGGGCTTTCACCGGGAAAATACAAAATGATATTATTACTGCAGTCGTTAGATTCCGGGATCGATATGGAACAGTATAGGAACGCAAGGATAAAGGATATTCTTGTAACAGTCAATGAATTGCTGTTAAAGAATGCGGCGGAGGATTCCGGCCGGTATGAATGGAACTATGAGATGATAAAGGAAGCCGCCGGACAGGTTCAGGAGACCAACGGTGATGTAATAAGAGAACAGAACACCGAACAGGAACAGGAGCAGAATCAGAACCAAAGCACCAGTTCATCTGCGATTGAACAGGAACAGGTAGTTAATCAAAACAGTGACACTGGCCAAGATGATGAAACGCAGGCGAAACCACAAAATCAAGAAATGGATTCAACCGATAGCGGACAGGAACAAGGCCAAAATTCAAATCAATCCTCCGAAGAGCAAGGGGGGAATAAGGATAATAGTAAAAATCCTAAGTAAAACTGGGATTACAATTGGAAAGATTCATTCAGGAGGTGAATTATCATGAAGATTAAAATTAACGTATTGATCATGGTTTGCATTATGCTGTTTAGTATGCCTGTATGGGCTGAAGCATCTGGCGGTGGGGATCAGAATCAAACCAAACTGCAGGATCAAGATCAAACCAAACTGCAGGACCAGGAACAAACGAAACTTGATCAGGAAGTGCAGGATCAGGCAAGACTGCAATTAAAGGATAGACTTCAAATTTCGGATTCCGCAAGGACACAGCAGCAGGATCGACTGCAGCTGCAAGACCAGACTCAATCATTTGCGGATGTGCAACAGCATTGGGCAAGAGAACAGATCACTTCAGCTTACAACTGGGGATTTGTAAACGGATACCAGAATGGGGATTTCGATCCAAATGGTGACATATCGGGTGCGGAAGGAATCATTATGGCAAGCCGTATGATAAATTGTATGAACAATACGGACAACACATCGAATGCCAATGCTGAAATCGATCTGGACGCTGTCCCGGTATGGGCAAGAGAAACAATACAAGAGCAAACTGCATTGAGAATTGCTGCTCAGAGCCAGGTTTACGGGGAAACACAGTTAAATCGCCTTCAATTTGCGGTGATGTTAGCAAAAGCCTTAAGTTTGGAACCGACTACTGATTTAGGAGATACGGTAGTTTTTCTGGATCAAGATAGCATTTCGAAATCTGATTTGGGGTACATTGATGTTCTAAGAACGCTTGGGATTATCGAAGGGAGCAATGGGAGCTTTAATCCTGGCCAATTGGTGACCAGAGCTGAAGCGGCAAGTATGCTTATGAGGGTTGTAGATTCGATAGAGTAAAAAGTTTAAACAAGACAAAACGAAGCTTAGTATTTTAAAACAACGCCATTTAAGGTCCAATCCTTAAGTGGCGTTTATTTCGCTTGACGCTGCAATCGTGCAGGTTTTCGATTCTTCATAAAAATTCCCACGAGGCCTGCGATAATTGGCAATAGGAACAATACTTCCACTGCAGCAGTCAGCCCAAAAACATCTCCAATACGTCCTATCGTAATTACCATTAATCCACCTAACCCGCCGGCAAAACCCATTGTCAACCCTGCGGCTAACGCTTTATTATCCGGTATGGCTTCTTGTGCGGCTACAACGGTGACGGAAAAGCTTGATAAAAGAGTAGCACCTGCGAGGGCAAGAAATACTGTACTCAACACACCGTTTGTCAGCAGGAAGGCAAAAAACAGGGGGGTTGATAGTACAAGGGAACCAATAATAAGCTGCTTCCGGCCAAAGTAATCAGAGATAAAACCGCCAATGACACCACCGATTGCACCTGCTGCAAGCATAATCGTAACAAGATGGCTTGCTTGGATGTTGGACAAGCTTTTGTATTTAAAATAAAGGGGGAGTATCGTTAACAATCCGGTATAGGCCAAGGAGCGAACCGCAATAACGCCGACAATGGCAATCAGTTCTTTTGCCGATGCTTTTAGAGTTTTAAAAACAATACCGAGCGTTGGAGGCGTACTCTTTGATACTTGGTCCCTCGGCGAAAAAAAGTATAATAAAAGTGCGACAATAATGCCGGGTATAATCGTAACAATCGTCGCTTTTAATCCGTAAGCCTGAAATAAAGGGACTAACAAAAGAGGCCCTAATGCGAAACCGAAATTACCAAAAGCAACAAAAACAGAAAGTATAACTGCCTTGCGATCCATGCTTAAAACATTTACCATTGCAGAGGCTTGAGGGTGGAAGACTGCAGTACCAAGTCCGGCTAAAGCAGCAAGTACAACAAGCAAAAAATAATTATGTACAAGACCGGTCAAACTTAACATGGTTGCCATCCAAAGAGTACCAATGTATGCCAGCCAACGTTTTCCCTGCCTATCCATAAAATAACCAAATAACGGCTGAGTAAATGATGATGTAATTGAAAAGGCTGACACAATAATAGCCGCACGTGTTGCTGTAAAACCATCATATAGTACGACTAGAAAAGGAAGCATTTGAGGTAAATAATTGCTGTAAAGATCATTCAACATATGTGCCAGAGAGATGACACCTATTTTAGAATATTGTATTTCCGTAGATTTATTCATTTGAAGCCTCCATTCGGTTTCAATCTTTCTCGGCACGAGTCGAGTGATACGAAATATAATTATATCATCTTATATTTCGTTATCAAGAAATAATGAAAAAAATATAAATATTATTGATGTATGCTCATAATAACGGTAAAATAATAAAAAGGATCCTGGCTGGAAGATAATGGGGATGAATATTCGGCTATTAATACACTTGAATTAAAGGAGAACAACATGAGTGAAGAAATGTCTATTGAAGCAAGAACCAAAGCGGGTAATTATTTTAAAGAAGGATACAATTGTGCAGAGGCGATTTTTTTGACCTATCGGGAATTGCTTGCACCTGAGATGGATCCTTCCATGGTAAGGCTGATGACTGGATTTGGAGGAGGCATAGGACAATCAGGTTGTATGTGCGGCGCATTATCCGGAGCAATTGTCGCTTTGAATATGATAAAGGGGCGCACTTCAAATTCGGATTCTAGGGAAGATGCATATCAATATGCCAGGGAATTCACCGAAAAATTTACTGATAAATATGGTGTGACTTGCTGTCGCGTGCTCAATCCGTACCCTTTTGAAACCAGGGAGCATTTGACGAACTGCCTTAAGATCACCGGTAATACCAGCAAGATGCTTATGGAATTTCTCAATGAGAAAGGATTGATTAAATAGTGAGGGATGAGAATGAATATTAAAAAGGTTTGGGCAGTTTATTTCAGTGCGACAGGAACCACACAGAAAGTAACGGAAAGTATTGCAAAGGTTATAGCGCAAAAGCTTGAAGCAGAGTATGCAGTTTATGACTTTACGCTGCCCGCTGCAAGAATGAGAACTTTAATGTTTCATGCGTGTGATCTTGTGGTATTTGGCACGCCGGTATATGCCGGTCGTGTGCCGAATGTACTGCTGAAATATTTGGAAACAATCGAAGGAAACGCTGCAGCTGCAGTTCCGGTGGTGTTATACGGAAACCGGGATTATGATGACGGCTTGGTTGAATTGAGAGACCTACTGGAAAAAGGTAATTTACATACCATCGCAGCGGCAGCTTGTATTGGAGAGCATTCATTTTCTTATATCCTGGCAAAGGGCAGACCGGATGAAAAGGATTTGATGGCAGTGAATGACTTTGCCTGCAAAATCGCCGAAAAAGTAAAAAACATCGCCGATATGGCTGGGATGGAGCCAATTCCTGTAAAAGGCATGCCGGATCCGTACAGAGGTTATTATCAGCCTCGGGACCGGAAGGGAAATCCCGTTGATATCCGTAAGGTGAAGCCTTTGACCAATGAGGCTTGCAACAGCTGCATGATCTGTGCGGATGTATGCCCCATGGGTTCCATCAGCCGCGATGATGTGAGAGAGTTTACGGGCATCTGCATTAAATGCGGTGCCTGCATTAAAAAATGTCCGTTGCATGCAAAATATTATGAGGATGAAGCATTCCTGTATCATCAGCATGAATTGGAAGAAGGGTACACGCGAAGAGCCGAGCCGGAATGGTTTTTATAACGGGAGGAGATTAATGAAAACATCGAGGAAAAAAGAAAACAGGATCATATTATTCACTGTCCTTCTTTGCTGCTTGCTGATTTACGTAGGAAATAAAATTGCGATGAAGGATATGGACTTTTTCAATAAGGAGAATGATCTTATCACCGCGAAGGCCGAGGTAACAAAGGTACTGGATGAAAATGCGAACGAATATGGTGCGATTATTTTTGAATGCAAGGTACTGGAAGGAGAACGCCAGGGGGAGGTCATAAGAGCCGGACAGACCCTTGATCCAAATACTGCTTTCAGTATCAAAACCGTTGAAAAAGGCGACATCGTATATTTAGGTGACGCAACGGAATATGAAATCGGTGCGGATTGGTTCTTGTATGAATATGAGCGTTTTAACGGAATTGTGTGGCTTGGTGCCGCTTTTGGGATTCTGCTGCTGCTGTTTGGCAGGAGTAAGGGCTTAAGAACGTATCTTTATTACGTTTATGGCTTTGCTGATTGTACAGGGGCCCAACTCAAAAACTTTGGCTGCCGGGCTCGGCTGTATAGGCGGTTTGCTGGTTGTCAGCCTGATTACTCTCGGAATGAGTGAGATTCTGAAGATCTCGGGACTGATTGACGACGATTCTTACTTCCTGCTCTATCTGGAAACGGCAAATCCGATCAATCTGAAAGCGATTGTCTTTGCTGCGATTATCATAGGAGCTACCGGAGCGATTCTTGACATTGCGGTTGATATTGCGGCGGCATTGAGCGAGGTCCACCGCCATGCGTCAAAGCGATCTCTCCGGCAGACCATAAAATCAGGAATTACCATTGGACAGGATATCGTGGGAAGTATGGCAAATACGCTCATCCTTGCTTATATCGGAAGCTCACTTGCCATGATTCTCCTGCTGCTTGTTCATACCGGTTCAGCAGAAGACCTGCTGAACAGTGAGCTGATCATAGTGGAAATCCTTCAGGCACTGGCAGGAAGCATCGGTATTCTGTTTACCATTCCGCTTACCTCCATCAGCTGCGGTATTTTATATAATAAGTCAAAACCGGATAGAGAATAATAATGAAAAGCAGGGATACATAATATATCCCTGACGCATTTTTTGATAATGAGAGAAATGCCTTAATTGTGGCATTCATGTTCATGAGCATGACAGGAGTCACCGGAGTCAGCAATTGATCCGGCCAGCCAATTTTGGGCTACATCTTTCACAGCGCCGGAGCATCCGCGAACAACGTCTATTCCGCAGCTGTTCAATACATTGACAGCGCCTTCGCCCATGTTTCCCGCAAGCATAACCGTTACGCCCATTTCTGCAAGGATACTTGCAATGTTTGACTTGCAGCCGCAGCCTGCAGGAGAATCAATGGTTTCCTGCGCAATAATTTCTTTATTATTATCGATCGTGAAAACAGTAAAATACTCGCAATGACCGAAATGATCATCAATAAGATCCTGCCTTGATGGTAATGCAATTTTCATAGAATATTCCTCCGATACCTTTTCGCTATTTTTTCATATATTACCAGTCATTATATAATAGATAATTGGCATATGTCAATAATTAGAATTTAGTTCCCGCACTCATCACTGTGCTGATGCTCATGACATACTGAGCCGGTAGATTTCAAGTCACCTTTTAAATATGCTTCTGCAGCGGTTTGAGCGTTGCCTGCTGCTCCTACAATCACTTCAATGTTTTTCTCATTGAAGATATCGATGGCTCCCCCGCCCATGCCGCCGGAGATAATGACGTTTACTCCCAAATCATTTAAGAAATTAGGGAGGAAACCCGGCTTGTGTCCCGGATTTTGCACCATTTCACTCTGAATGATCCGGCCGTTTTCTGCTTCAAAAATAGTAAATCCCTCGCAATGGCCGAAATGCTCCGTAACCATATTACCTTCACTTGCAACTGCTATTTTCATTTTGAAACCTCCATTTTTTCTATTACGCTAACGATATCCTTTAGATAATCTCCTTCGAACAATTCAATCAAGCCCTTGTCGCATAATTCTGAGATGGCAGGATTCAAAGGCAGCATTGCTATCGTTTCGATTTGATGCTCCTTTGCGATTTTTTCGATGTGGCTGTTGCCGAATACGTTGATCCGGCTGTGGCAGTCAGGACATTCCAGATAGGACATGTTCTCAATAATCCCGATCACGGGAATATTCATCATTTTTGCCATCTTGACTGCTTTTGATACGATCATGGAAACCAGCTCCTGCGGTGATGTCACGATAACGATTCCATCCACTGGGAGGGACTGGAACACAGTAAGAGGAACATCACCGGTCCCGGGAGGCATATCGATGAACATATAATCTACATCACCCCACATCACATCTGTCCAGAACTGCTTTACCATTCCTGATATAAGTGGGCCTCTCCAGATTACCGGATCTGTATCATTTTCCAAAATAAGGTTAACCGACATGATATCGATTCCGGTTTTCGTTTTAATCGGCATAATGCCTAATTCTGTGGCATCAGCCTTTCTGCGGATACCGAATTCCTTCGGTATCGAAGGGCCGGTTACATCAGCGTCCAAAACCGCTGTCTGGTATCCCATACGATTCATGGATACTGCAAGCATGGAAGTTACCAATGATTTCCCGACGCCGCCTTTGCCGCTGACGACAGCAATCACCTTTTTAATATCACTGCACTCATGGGGTTGTTCTAGTAAACTTTTCGGTTGAGCTTCTCTTTCACTGCATTCTTCACTGCAGGTTGAGCAGCTTTTGTCACAACTTTCACTCATTTTTGATCTCCTTCATAATAATGACATTGTATTTTTGAAAACGCTTTTCGCAGCATCGCCCGACGAGCAATCAATATCAACGATACTATAACCACGATTGATTGCCTCGACCGCTTTTTTGTCGTAAGGAATTCTTCCGGTATACGGAATATGGTACTTTTGGCAATACTTTATGATGTGTTCGGTATTCTGCAGATTCGTATTATATTTATTGATACAAACTGCGGTCTTTATTTTAAATTTATCGGCCGTGCTGATAATCCGTTCCATGTCGCTGATGCCGGAGATGGATGGCTCCGCTACGATCACCACCATGTCTGCACCGTTTAAAGACGCGATGACGGGACAACCGATTCCGGGAGAACCGTCGACAATCGTCAGGTCAGTATTAACAGCTGCCGTTTTCAACTGATTTTTTACTTCGGTAACGAGTTTGCCGGAGGTTCCGCTGCCCATCTTCAACTGTGCGGTTGAGAAGACGCCGTCATTTGAATATAATCTCAACTCGCCTGCGATGGAGGGATTCATTGATATGGCACGGGCGGGGCAGATGGCTTCGCAAACTCCGCAGCCTTCGCAGGCATATGCATCAACAGAATAACCGTCTTCCTTGCTGAATTTGATTGCATCAAAACGGCAGTTCGATTTGCATAAACCGCAGCTTCTGCACAGGCAGGGATCGATCACTGCTTTCGGCATCCCCAGATAATCGGTTATCGTGACATTTGACTTTTGGTTCATAATCAGGTGAAGGTTCGGTGCATCTACATCACAGTCGGCATAAGCTTTTGCGTCGCTAAGTTTGATGAAAGCACTTGCTATGGTAGTTTTTCCCGTTCCGCCCTTGCCGCTGAGAATTAATAATTGTTTCATTTTATGCCTCCTCTAAAATTGCCGTAAGCAAATCAAAAAACAGGTTTTTGTATTCTTTCATTTTTTTTGATACGATCAGCGCATCGGAATTCAAAGAACCAAGTTGATTGTCAAAAGGAATTCTGCCTAAAATCTTAATTTTGTTTTCCAGACAGAACTGTTCCGAAGGATTTAACCCTTCAGAGCATTTATTCAATACCACTCCGTAAGGCTTATCAAATAGCTTCACAAGCTCATATACCATGGCAAGATTATGAACTCCGAAAATGGTAGGCTCGGCAACCAGCACACAGTAATCTGCGTCCTTGATGCTTTCCATTACGACACAGGCACTTCCGGGAGGACAGTCTATGAAGGTATAAAGGCTGTCTGCTTCGGGAATGTCTAATAATGCTTTTATAATAGGAACTCCGGAGGCCTCCCCCGGATTCAAGATCCCGGTAATTACAGTAACGTTGTCCGAACTTCCTTTTTTGATTTCACCGATTTTTCTCGGCATTTCGGACAAAGCGCCCTGTGGGCAGAGTAAAACACAGCCTCCGCATGAGTGACAAATCTCATCAAAAACAAAAAGATGATCCTTAATATATGCAAGTGCATTGAATTTGCAGAAATCCACACACTTACGGCAGCCATTGCATAGCTTTTCATCCACAAAAGGAATCCAAACGGATACATTTTCTGTTTTCATATTTTTTGGTTTGAAAAAAAGATGACCGTTTGGTTCTTCCACATCACAATCTATATAAACCGAATGCCCAGCGACAGAAGCCAGATTTACCGATACCAATGTTTTTCCTGTACCGCCCTTGCCGCTTAGTACAGCTATTTTCATGTCTATTTTCCTCCGTGATTATGAAAGCCGGGATGAATCTCATTGAGCAGAGATAATTCTCCTTTTTCAAAAGCCTGAAGGTTATGTTTTAATAGACTTCCATTGGTTTGGTAAATTTTAATGCCTGCTGCATTGAAAACTTCCGCTGCATTTTCTCCGCAGCGAGGCGTCAATAAGGCATCGGCATGATTGTCGATAATCATTTGTGCAGCTTTAATTCCGGCTCCGCCTTGGCTGGCCGCGGCACTATTGCTTAGAAATATTGCATCCTTTGTTTCTGTGTCATAAATCAGAAAATAAGGTGTACGGCCAAAAGAGATGCATATATTGGTTTCCATGGAAACATCATCTACGGGTATCGCTATTATCATTTTATTTCTCCTTAATTTCAATGTTGAGATTAACGTTTGTTGGCATACGTTCATTATAATTATAGTATATCCCATTTTGAACATATGTCAATAATGATTCGTTGTAAAAGATCACATAAGGCAAAATTAATATCAAAAATTTAAAGCAAGATGCAGATACATTATTGACGTATGCTCATAAATGGATTTAGTATATATATAAATCCCAGAAATGCCGGTGAGATGGATGACCCGGACGGCGAAGGCTGCAGCGGGGATCCCAACTGCGGAGATCATCTTATAATTTATATTAAAGTAAGAAATAAGAAAATCGATGACCTTCGTTTTTTGGTATATGGCTGTGTTGCTGCGATCGCAACCAGCAGCATGACGACTAAACTTGCGAAAGGGAAGACTTTGGAGGATGCGCTGAAAATAACGGACGAGGAAACTATTACGATAGGATGGAAGAATATAAAAAATGCATTGCGTACAAGGATTGATTTTATCAAGAAAGAGAGAGGTGGTTATGTATACTTGTGATGTGTGTAAGGAACATTTTTGCAGATCCGGTGAACTGGAAAAGCTTCCGGGTAATTGTCCATGCAAAGAAACGGACAAGGATCATATGAAAGAATTATATTTTGAAGAAGAAAATTATAATATTGCGTACCATTCGGCAATGGTAGAGGCCGAGGGCTATTGCAATAAAACCAGACTGGAAGAAATCATTGATTTTGCTCAGAAATGCGGCTATAAAAAGCTGGGTGTCGCGTTTTGTCTTGGTTTAGGAAAAGAAGCAAAGATACTCTGCAGGATATTGAGACAGAATGAGTTTGAGGTGAATTCGGTTATCTGTAAAAATGGAAGCATTCCCAAGGAGTTTTTGAATATCGGTGAAAATCAGAAAATAAGACCCGGCACATTTGAACCAATGTGCAATCCCATAGGACAAGCGATTTTTTTGAATGAAGCTGAAACAGAGTTGAATATTATATTGGGTCTGTGTGTCGGACACGATTCTCTGTTCATCAAATACTCTGATGCACCTGTTATTGTTTTTGCGGTGAAGGACAGAGTGCTGGCACATAATCCTATGGGTGCGCTGTATATGTCTGACGGTTATTATAAAAAGAAATTCTATAAATAATTGCCTTAGATAACTATTTGATGTATCATATATCCATTATTAGGGAATTATTTTAAAACAAAAAACAGATAATGAGGTTGGCTGCAATGAATGATCTTAAACTTTACACAAAATTCATCAACAAAATGTATGATGTGTCTTATGCAATACATTTGTACGAGTCGATTCCGAGAACCTACGGGACAGAAAAGAAGCTGTATATGAAAGAAGTGCATACCCTTGCTATAATATCTGAAAGTCCCGGAATTACCTTGAGCGAAATTGCTGAATTTGAGAATAAGACGAAAAGCTGCATCTCCCAGCGAATCAATCGGCTAGAAAAAAAGGGTCTTATCAGAAAGGAAAGAAACTCAGAAGAATATAAAAAGACAAATCTATTTATGACTGACGAGGGAGCGATTATATCAGATTACCACGCGAAATTGGATGCGAGAAATTACGGCATGGTTTTGCATCATCTCGGTGAATGGACGGAACAAGAGTTCAATAAGTTTATTAAGCTGCTGGATATTGTTGAGGAAGCTGTAATTTCCGATTGCTGAAGATTTCAGGAGGAAACGAATAAGGAAAGGCGCAAATATATTTTTTTTTCCTTGTCAGTTAAGCATGTTAATCGATAAAACCGGAGTGGAAATAAACGTGATACATATCAGAAAAGTTATATGTGTTGATAGAATTTAAGGGAGAATAAAATGATTGGGGAACGCATGGAAAATGAGTTCAATGAGTTATCTCAGCGGATTGTGGAAGCCATAGAATCTGTCCTAAAAGTGGATGTCACCATAATGAATAGCGAAATGGTAAGGATTGCGGGTACGGGTAAATACAAAAAAGAACTATTCAAGAGCGTAAGAAGAAATACGGCCTTTGATATTTGTATTCGAACGGGAGATACCTGTATTGTCGAGGATATCAAGGCCAGTCCTCTGTGTGTTAACTGTGACAATATTGAAGATTGTGAAGAGAAAGCGGATATCTGTGTACCGATCAGATACAAAGAAAAGCTGATCGGGGTTATTGGAGCGGTGGCTTTTAATAAGGCGCAAAGGACAAAAATTATTGAGAACAAGGAAAGCTACATGAATTTTATTGAAAAGATGGCTTCTCTATTGGAGGCGAAATACACCGAACTGATGATTTCTGAAGAAAATCAGAAGCTGTCTTTGAGAATGGACTGCATTCTTAATTCAATGAAGCAGGTAGTGATATATTTCGGGAAGGAAGGAGAGGTTATCTACAAAAATCAAGAGCTTGACATCCTTCTAAAACGAGTGGGGTTTCAGGAAAGAGATAACTTTCCAAAGCTGCTTTGGTATAACATGAAAAGAACGAAGCTTCAAAATGCCGAAAACCTTGAAAATGTTGAAATTGTATTAAATGAAAATGGAAGGGATTTCGTTTTCCTTGCTGATATCACTTTGATTTGGGGAAAAAACCAGAAGGAGGAATACCTGATTACCCTGAAGGATTACAATAAGATCCAAATGAAAATCATCAGACAGACTGAGGGGAACAGTTATAGCATTGATTTTGACAGTATAATCAGCACTTCCTCATGCATGGAGGAAATTAAGGCGATGGCGAAAATGGTGGCTCTGTCCGGGTCAAATATTTTGTTGGATGGAGAAAGTGGTACCGGAAAAGAAATTTTTGCGCGTGCAATACATAATCACAGCAATCGTAGTGAGAAGCCTTTTATTCCTGTGAATTGCGGAGCCATTCCGGATATGCTGCTGGAAAGTGAACTTTTCGGGTATGAGAAAGGAGCTTTTACGGGAGCGGATAAAAAGAAACTTGGAAAATTTGAAATTGCAGATGGGGGCACGATCTTTCTTGATGAAGTGGGAGAACTACCATTTCGGCTGCAGGCGAAACTGCTTCGAGTCCTTCAGGAACGTGAGGTTTGCAGACTGGGGAGCAATGAGATTCGGAAGGTGGATATAAGGATAATATCAGCAACAAATGCCAATCTCCTTGAGATAATCAAATTAAATCAGTTTCGGGAAGATTTGTATTACCGGTTGAACATCATTCCCATTCACTTGCCGCCGCTTAGAGAAAGGAAGGAAGATATCTGCTTTCTTACAGAGCATTACATTGGATATTACAATTCATTATTCGAAAAAAAAATCCAGGGACTCTCAGAAGAATCGAAGAGAATTTTCTTGGAATATATCTGGCCGGGTAATATCAGGGAGCTGCAGAATGTCCTGGAATACGCAGTTTGTCTTGAAACGGGACCGTTAATTAGTGCGGAACTCATAGGGAAGCGAATTGAGGTTAATCCCATAGAAAGAAGGGAAGAAAAAAGAGCAAAATCAGAAATAACCAATTATCGGGATTATGAAAAACAGCAAATGATTCAGTTAATAGAGCAGTACTGTCAATTAAAACATAAAAAGATGATGGATAAGATTTGCGAAGAGATGAATATCAGCAGGTCTACTTTTTATAGAAGAAGCAAGAAATATGGCATCCAATGCTAAAGAGTATCATTTTGTGTCAGGTTGTACCGCGCTTGAAATAATCTGACGCAGTTTTTTAGATAATTAATTGACGAAGTTCTGAGAATCCTTATATTTCAACATTTCTCAAAGATGTAAATTTTGGCATGACAATTGCTTAATAGTAATTACGAAAATGTTCAGCAAAAGGAAAACGATGTAGAGGTGAGATGATTGAAAGAGGACTTAAATAAACAACTGCTTTCCATTCTGTGGAAAGGATCTATCGTAGCAACGGGATGTACGGAACCGATATCAGTGGCTTATGCAGCCGCGAAAGCTGTTGAGCTCGCGGAGGGCAAAGCGATTAAAAAAATCGATGTAAAGGTAGATGAAGGTCTGTTTAAAAATGGTGTAGGTGCAGGGATACCGGGGATTGAAGAGCGAGGGCTTAAGATTGCGGCAGCTTTAGGCGCGGTGATTGGTAATACTCAAAATCAGATGAGATTGCTTGAAAATGTGACCCAAGATCAACTGGAAAAAGCGAGAAGTATGGTACGGGAAGACAAGATCGATGTGCATATTAATGAGCTTTATAAGGGATTTTATCTTGAAGTAACAGTAATGACGGATGAACAGCAATCTCGCGTTTTGATTCTGGATCACCATCAGAACGTGGTTTCAGTTGAAAAAGGAGAGTACTTAGAGCCACTGAAGGTTGAAAACCTGAGGCTGGAAAATACACCGCAGGCGATACAGGAATATAGTCTTTCTGATTTAATTGAATTTTCACAAAGTGTAAGCTTTTCCGATATAAAATTTTTAGAGGAAGGAATTAAAATGGCAAAAGCCATTTCGGAAATAGGCCAGAAGAGAAAGAACGGCTTTGGGGAAGCGATGATAAAGATGAACGCGAAAGGTGTATTGAATGAAAGCTTGACCGAGAGGGTTCAGATGTTATCAGGGTCTGCTTCAGAGGCGAGAATGGCAGGAACTTCAAGCCCGGTAATGACCAGTGCCGGCAGCGGTAATCATGGAATTACAATTTTCATTACAAATACAGTAGTTGCGGAGACTTTTGGATGCACGCAAGAAAAGTTGATTCGGGCAATCGTACTTAGTAACTTAGTTACGATCTATATAAAATCCTATACCGGCACTCTTTCCGCCATGTGCGGCTGCGCAGTTGCAGCCGGTGTGGGTGCGGCTGCAGGTGTATCGTATCTGCTTGGAGGAACTGAAAAAGAGATATTCGGTGCTATGGTGAATATGGTGGGAAGTATTGCCGGAATGCTCTGCGATGGGGCGAAGGAAGGGTGTGCATTCAAGGTCGCCCTGGCCTCCGGATGGGCAGTGCAATCAGCGCTATTGTCTCTCAATGCAAAACATATCGCTTTGAATGACGGAGTTTTGGGAGATAACATCCGAGATTTATCGATCAACTTAGGCAGTGTTTGCAATATAGGAATGGCGGAAGCCAATGGCATAATCAATAAACTTATCCAAAAGAATGAAGAGAGGTAAGAAGATTTATGAACTGGGCTTTGGAATTAAGAAAATCGGCAGAAGACTTGAAGGAGGAATTGGTGGCAATCCGGAGGGAGATTCATCAAAACCCTGAACCAGCCTTTGAGGAATTCGGGACCTCGGAACGAATCAGAGAATACCTTGCGGATCTGGATCTGGAAGTGTCTTCTGTCGCAAAAACGGGAGTGGCAGCGGTTCTTCAGGGCAAGGCGGCCGGAAAGACATTGCTTTTACGGGCAGATATGGATTGCCTTAGAATTCCGGAAAAAACGGATATTGCTTTTGCTTCTAAAGCAGAGGGACTCATGCATGCATGCGGTCACGATGCGCATGTGGCGTGGCTTCTTGGAGCAGCGAAACTACTAAGCAAGTATCGGGAACAGCTTTTCGGTAATGTAAAATTTGTATTTCAACCTGCAGAAGAGTCCCCAAACGGCGGTGCGGCAGATGTGATTCACGACGGAATCCTGGAGAATCCCAAAGTGGATGCAGTGATCGGCGCCCATGTAGAAGTTTCTCCCGCATTTCACACGGGGACCATTGGAGTAAGATACGGGGCGATGAATGCGGCGGCGGATTTCTTTACCATCAGAATTATTGGCAAAAGCGGACATATTGCAAAGCCTCACGAATGCATCGATCCCATTTCGACAGCGGTGCAGGTATACGGATCTTTGCAGCATATGCTGACTAAAAAAATCGATCCTTTGGAAGCAGTGCTTATTCATATTGGAAGTATCCACGGGGGATCAGCCAACAATGCAATCCCGGAAAGCCTTATTATGGAAGGGACAGTCAGAACCTTCCGTGAGGATATCCATAAAGAGATGCCCGTATTGATGGAGAGGGTAATAAGAGATGTGTGCAGTGCGAATGGCGCACGTTATGAATTCCATATGACAGAAGCCTGCCCTCCATTGATTAATGATGACAGGATCACATCGTATGTTGAAGCGCAGGCGAAAGAGTATTACGGTGAAGAACATGTTATTAAAATGGAGAAGCCTGACATGTTTGCAGAAGACCATGCTTATTATCAGCAGGAGCGTCCGGGAACGTATATCAATATAGGCTCTTACAACGGCCTGCTTGGCGCAACGGAACCGCTTCACAGTGAACGCTTTATGATTGATGAGGATATTCTGCCGATGACAGCAGGTTTCCTTGCCTTTTGTGCAATCGGATACCTTGACGGGCGCTAGCATAAATTAGGCCTGTTATCTAAATATAAAGAGGAGGAAGAAAAATGTTGAAAAAAGTAATTTCTTTTTTACTTGTTTCTATGCTGATTATTGGCACCACGGCGTGTGTGAGCCAGAGCGAGGAAACGGGAGCCGGCGAAGAGACGGAAAACTTTAAAATTGGTTTGATTACGGGAACGGTTTCTCAGAATGAAGAAGAATATAGGGCTGCTGAAGCAGTCAAGGCTCAGTATGGAGATATGATTATCCAGACTACATATCCGGACAACTTCGTCAAAGAACAGGAAACCTTTATTTCGCAAGTACTCAGTATGGCATCCGATCCCGAATGCAAGGCAATTATTATTTCGCAGGGAATTCCGGGAACAGCAGCGGCCATTGACAAGGTCAAGGAAGTAAGACCTGACATGTATTTCCTGATCGTTACCCCCGGAGAGGATCCCGCTATGATTGCATCAAAAGCGGATCTGATCCTTCAGGCAGATGAATACAACATGGGATTTACGATGATCGAACAGGCCGAAAAAATGGGAGCAGAGACCTTTGTTCAGTATTCTTTCCCAAGGCATATGTCCTATCCGATCCTTGCTGCCAGAAGAGAACTTTTTAGCCAGAACAGTGAGGCTGCAGGAATGAGCTATGTCGATGTCACTGCACCGGATCCTGCCGGAGACGCCGGCGTACCGGGCACACAGCAATTCATTATGGAAGATGTACCCAGAGTCATTGCCGAATATGGTGAAAATACCGCGGTCTATGGCACAAATTGCTCAATGCAGGAACCTATGATCAAACAAGTAATGGAAAACGGAGGTATTTACGTTCTTCCTTGCTGTCCTTCTCCTTATCACGGATTCCCATCAGCATTGGGGATCAGCATTCCGGATGATAAAAAAGCTGATATCCCTTACATTCTGGAGCAGATATCTGAAAAGGTCGCTGAAAAAGGTATGTCGGGAAGAATAGCAACCTGGGCGGTTCCTGTGAACATGATGATTATTCAGGGCGGAACAGACTATCTTATCAAAATGCTTAGCGGAGAAACAAACGGAGAAAAAATTGACATGGATGCACTTCAGGAGGCGCTTGGTATGAAAGCAGCTGAGATGAGCGGACAGGAGGGTGTCATGGAAATTCAGATGGCACCATTTGAGGATCTGGAAACGAAAGAGGTCATGGATAATTTCCTTATGCTGCAGGAAGAGTACTATACATTCTAAATGATATAGCATTCCGGCAGTCATCTGAAAGCAAAATAACGACATGAGACGAACATGTAATGACAGTTCGTCTCATGCCTATGACCACAGGAGGATAACAAGTTGTCAAAGCTCGTTTTGGAACTCAGAAATATAGGTAAAGATTACGGCGGTCAGAAGGTGCTGAAGGGCGTTAGTTTTTCTGTTCATGCAGGGGAAATTCATGCTCTCCTTGGAGAGAACGGCGCCGGCAAATCCACCTTGATGAATATACTTTTTGGGATGCCGGTGATTCATTCCACAGGCGGATATTCGGGAGAGATTTTTTTTGAGGGAACGAGGCAGGAAATCCGATCTGCTTCAGATTCCATAAATTTAGGGATTGGCATGGTACATCAGGAATTCATGCTGCTTCCACAATTTACTGTTGCAGAAAATATTAAACTGAATAGAGAAATAACACGGCCTAATTTACTAAGTAAGATTTTTGGCGAAAAAGGCCGGCTTTTAGAAACATTGGACAATGAACAAATGGAAGAAGAGGCGAGGCTGGATCTGAAGCGGCTGGATATTGCCAAGTTAAAGGAAAGCACAATCGTTGAGCAGCTTCCCGTTGGATTTATGCAGTTTGTCGAAATTGCCAGGGAAATTGATAAAGAAAATATGAAGCTATTAATTTTTGATGAACCTACCGCTGTGCTCACGGAAGATGAATCGCAAATCTTTCTGAAGACAGTCAAAAGACTTGCCGAGGAAGGTATCGCTATTATTTTTATCAGCCACAAGCTTGATGAAGTGATCCAAGTGGCGGATAACATCACCATACTAAAGGATGGTGAGCAGGTTTGCACAATCCCATCTGCTGAAACGGATGTACTTCAGCTTGCAGAGCTGATGGTTGGGAGAAAATTCGAACGAATCGGCATCGCTGCCGGAGAAAGAGAAAATGAAAAGAAAAGAAATGCTGCAATCGGGATCAAGGGTCTTCAGGTTGATATGCCGGGGGAAAGTGTCAAAGGATTGAATCTAACGATCAGTGAAGGTGAGATTCTTGGGATTGCAAGTTTGGCTGGTCAAGGGAAGATAGGTATCGCAAACGGGATAATGGGCCTTCAACCGGCAAAGGGTGAAGTGACCCTCTTTGGGAAACCGTTTCCGCTGAACAGCCCTGCGGAGGCGCTAAAAAATGGATTGGCTTTCGTATCGGAAGACAGAAAAGGCATGGGACTTCTTCTAGACAAGTCGATAGAGCTGAATTTGATTGTTACAGTAATGCAGATAAAAAGAGAATTTTTAAAAAAATTCTGGATCATAAATCAACTTGACAGAAAGGCAATACGGAAAAACGCATTGTCAATGATAGAAAAACTGGATATTCGCTGCAAGGGACCTGAACAGGAAACAGGGAGGCTGAGCGGAGGAAACCAACAAAAGGTCTGCCTGGCGCGAGCTTTGGCAATGAATCCTAAGGTGCTGTTCGTTTCGGAACCAACGAGGGGAATCGACATCGGTGCGAAAAAAATGATACTGAACATGCTGGCACAGCTCAACCGGGAGACCGGTCTCACAATCATTATCACCTCAAGTGAACTTGCGGAATTGCGGTCTATATCAAATAGGATTGCGATCATCTTTGATGGCAGACTCGAAGGAATTTTAAAGCCTGAAGACAGCGACAGCTCTTTTGGATTGATGATTTCGGGAAGAAGTCAAAAAACCGGTACCGCGGAAAAGAAAGGCGGTGAATGATAAACATGGAAAGAAGAAGCACTTTTCTTGCTGAATTTGGCTGGGCACGTATTATCATCCTGGGTTTTCTCATAGCATTAATCATAATCGCATTCGCCACCGGCATGTCCGTTACAGAATTGATTTCAAGTTCATTCGTAAGGATTGGGATGAACGGAATTCTGGTTTTGGCAGTGTTTGTCGGAATCCAGGGAGGAATTGGTCTTAATTTTGGAATTCCGATTGGAGTGGTCTGCGGGCTGCTCGGGGCAATCCTCAGCATGGAGTTGAATTTAACCGGAGTGACCGGATTCCTAATGGCCATGATGTTCTCAATTCCGATTTCTATAGTCATGGGATATGCCTACGGCTTCCTTTTGAATAATACAAAGGGAGATGAGATGACAGTGGCGACCTATGCAGGCTTTGCAGTCGTTTCTCTGTTTTCAATCATATGGATCCTTCTTCCCGTTGGCAATCCTCTGGTTGTATGGCCCATTGGAAAAGGGATTCGAACGACGATCGCTCTGACGGATTTCTATGACAAAATTTTGGATCATTTTCTTGCGATAAAAATAGGTGATTTTTCTATACCGACAGGCACACTGTTATTCTTTGGACTCTGCTGCCTGGCAGTATGGCTTTTTTTCAGGTCAAAGGCAGGAACTGCCATGATAGCGGCAGGTTCCAATCCTGTTTTTGCAAAGGCTTCGGGAATCAACGTGGATAAATATCGGATTCTGAGCACTATTCTATCGACGATGCTCTCTGCGATCGGGATTATTGTGTATTCCCAGAGTTTTGGTTTTTACCAATTATATCAGGCGCCGTTGATGATGGGATTTGCTGCAGTTGCAGCGATCCTGATCGGAGGCGCAAGCACAAACAAAGCCACTATTATGAACGTAATCATCGGCGTGTTCCTTTTCCAGAGCATCCTCACCATTTCCATGCCTGTGGCAAACGAATTGATTGACGGCAGCTTAGCGGATGTAATCAGAGTATTGGTCAGTAACGGAATTATCGTGTATGCGCTGACCAAGGCGGGAGGTGAAGTAGAATGAAGAAAGTTACTAATTTTTTTGTTAAAAACAGCGTAACGATTCTGTTTCTGATCGCTTGCGCCTTCGGAATTTATTTTGCAGATCTACCTGCTATGTTTATCGCAAATGAGCTTGTCAATCGAATTGCCAGAAACTTATTGCTGATTATGTCGCTGATCATACCGATTCGCGCAGGTATGGGTCTGAACTTCAGTATCGTAATTGGGGCCATGGCCGCACAAATCGCCATGTTTTTCGTAATTAACTGGGAAATCGGAGGAATTTCAGGCTTCCTGCTTTCCGCTGTGCTTATGACGCCGCTAGCTATTTTATTCGGATATCTTATCGGAAAAGTGTTGAATCGCTGCAAGGGTCAGGAAATGATTGCAGGTATGATGCTGGCGTTTTTTGCAGAAGGACTTTATCAGCTTTTGTTTCTCTTTCTCATGGGAACGGTCATTCCGGTCAGGAATAAAACCCTGATTTTAAGTAACGGAGTAGGGGTCAAGAATTCCATTGATCTTTCTGAAGGGATCAAATATGCACTGGACAACATCCTGAAATTCCAGCTTCCTGCGACCTTGATCGGGATTGGTTTCATCGGTCTGGTCTATGTGTCGGTAAAAATTATCCGACAGAATCGAAAGCCGCAAAGACTGGCAGAATCAACCAGAGATAATTACTCTCTCCTTATCTTTTCCTTGTGCATCACGGTCGCAGGTATATTTATGAATTTTTCTTTGCCCATCATGAAGTCTGTGGGAGTTCCGGTTGTGACCTGTGTGGTTCTATTCGCGTTTTATGCAGGAAATGAGTGGATCTTGAAGACGAAGCTGGGACAGGATTTCAGGGCGATCGGTCAAAGCATGAAAATTGCCAAGACCGCGGGGATCGATGTTGAAAAGACGAGAATTAAAGCAATCGTGATTTCCACATTGCTTGCGGCGTTTGGGCAGCTCATTTTTCTACAGAATATCGGAACGATCAATACATACGGCAGCCATACTCAGGTCGGATTATTTTCCTGTGCGGCCATTTTGATTGGAGGAGCGTCGTTGACGAAGGCAAACGGTAAGCAGGCCCTGCTTGGGCTGATCCTGTTTCACACGCTTTTCATTGTTTCGCCGATTGCAGGCAAGAATTTATTTGGAGATCCCCAAATTGGTGAATTTTTCAGAGTCTTTATCACCTATGGGGTAATAGGTATTTCATTAGCCGTCTATGCTTGGCAAAAAAATATGTCGAGAAAGACAGGAATCTGATTCGGTAAGGAGGGATTCATATGGAGAAAATCCTTGTCTTAAATAATAAGGATAATATAGGCCTAGCCGTCTGCGATGTCATCAAAGGAGAAACCGTATCTTATTTGGAAGGACATCAGCCGGTCGCTATAACGGCTGTACAGGATATTCCTTTTGGGTTTAAGATTGCGCTGCAGGACATTTTGACGAAAACCGATATCATAAAATATGGGGAGATCATCGGTGTCGCCCGGGAAAACATTGGTATCGGAGAATTAGTTCATGTCCATAATGTAGAAGGCAAAAGAGGAAGAGGAGATCTCTTGGAGAGTAAACTATGAAAAAGGAAATGGAACAATTGAAATTTATGGGATACACACGGGAAGACGGTAATGTGGGAATCAGAAATTATGTTCTTATTCTGGCTGTTACGCATGCCGCCCATACATTGGCCCATATGATTCATGAAAACGTGAACGAAGCCAGGGTTTTTATCCCTGAAGATGAAGATGGAAGGTCATCTCGAGATCGGGAGACCATCGCACGGGTTCTCATTGGACTTGGACGAAATCCCAACGTTGGTTCTGTGCTGCTTTTGTGCAGTAACCGGGCGGTTGCATATGACGAACTCAATGCCTCTCGCATTTCATTAGAAATTGAGAAGAGCGGAAAGGAGGTCAGGGTGCTTGCTATGGACGAATGCGGAGGATTTTATATAGCCCTCGGAGAAGGCATTCGAATGGCTAGAGAACTGGTTTGGAAGGCTTCGCGCGCGCGCAGGACGGAGGCATGCCTGGGAGATTTGTTTATCGGCGTCAAGTGCGGTCTGTCGGATGCAACTTCAGGAATTGCGGGCAATCCTGTGGTTGGGAATTTCGCCGATATGTTGGTGAATTCCGGCGGACGGTTTCTTTTTTCAGAAACTACGGAAGTGATCGGAGCGGAGCATATCATTGCAAGCCGTTGCAGAGATGAGCAGGTGAGAAATAAATTTATGCAGGCAGTGGCGAAAATCGAGGAGGAAGCCCGATCCATCGGAGAAGATATACGGACGATCAATCCCATCCCAGCCAACATTCAAGCCGGAATCACCACGCTGGAGGAGAAGTCGCTGGGAGCAATTTCCAAGGCCGGGCACGGTGAACTGATGGATGTAATCGCCTACGGAGAACGTCCGGGGGGCAAGGGACTTTTCTTTATGGATTCATGGATGTCCTCTACTACCCTTTTTCTTGGATATGCTGCTGCAGGCGTTACATTGGGGATTTTCCAGATGGGTGGATCATGCCTGCCTGACCGTCCGGTTGCACCGGCGTTTGCTACCGGAATCGTAACTCCAATTTTTTATGTAACGGGAAACCCAAGGACGTATCGCAAAGGCGAGATGGATTTTAATGCAGGTACCGTTATTGAAAGAACAGAGTCGATTGAAAATGCAGGGCTCAGGCTGTGTGAAAGTGTGCTTGAAACAGCCTCCGGCACGATGACGATCGCGGAAACGCTAAATTATCAAGATCGAGTTGAAATTTATTTAAAAGAACCAAAGCTATAACACGCTCAGAAACCTGTGCATGCCATATAGAAGAACGAAATATATATTTAGGAGGAAAGAATTATGAGATTATCAACGTATTCCTTTAATGAGCCCACAAAAATAGTCTGTGGGATTGGATCTGTTGCAGAACTTAAAAACGAGATCGCGAAGCTGAAAGGAAAGTCGGTCATGGTTGTCAGTGACAGCGGGGTTTCGAATGCAGGCCTTGTAGATATCGTGACCGGTATCGTTTCAGAAATGCCGGATGTTGAATGCTGTGTGTATGACAGCGTTATCCCGAATCCTTATGATCTGACCATGGATGAAGGCTATGAATTTGCATTGAAAAATAAAGTGGATCTGATTGTTGGCATCGGAGGAGGAAGTTCGCTGGATTCTGCGAAGGGAATCGCCCTGCTGATGACCAATGGCGGGAAAATGAGGGAATATTTAATGGAAGGAAGGGTGGCTGATAAAAAAATCGCACCCACGATTTGCATTCCAACGACGGCGGGAACAGGAAGTGAAGTAACGCGTACCGTTGTAGCCACCGACTCTGTAACAAAATTTAAGGACGGCTTTAAATTTGCGGATACACTTTATGCAGATGTTGCTATTTTGGATGCAGCGCTAATGGAGAAGCTTCCGGGTCCAGTGCTTGCCGCCTGCGGGATGGACGCACTGACGCATGCCATTGAAGCATACATCACGTGGCAGAGTAACCCGATAACGGATGCCTTAAACTATCAGGCAATAAAAATTATCGGAGAATATCTTCCCAAAGCGTATGCACAGCCGCAGAATTTGGAGGCCAAGGAGAATTTACTGATTGCCAGCACAATGACTGGAATTGCTTTCGATCAATCCGGGCTTGGCCTTGCTCATTGCATGGGTCATCCGATGGGAGGGCTTTTCAATGTTCCGCACGGAGTAGCATGTGCAATGGCTCTTCCTGTTACAATGGAATATAATATCATCGCTGTGCCCGAAAAATTGTGTGAAGTTGCTAAGGCGCTGGGAAAAAATGTCGATGGTTTCGAACTGAGAGAAGCCGCGGAAATGGCAGTGCTCGCCGTAAAAGGGCTTCTAATGGATCTCAACCTTCCAATGACACTCAAAGAGGTCAATATAAACGAGTACGATATCAAGGCATTGGCGGAAGATGCAATGAAATTCCCGGGCATGAGAAAAGCAAGCCCGCGGGAAGCCACTTACAAGGATGTTGAGAAATTGTTCGTTGAACTGTTATAGTTCAAATTTTAATAAAAAGGAGAACTGTCTATGAAAAGATTTCAAAATTATATTGATGGAAGATATATGGATGCTTCCTCGGAAGAATTTTATACAGTCTATAATCCGGCAACCGGTGAAGCTGTTTTTGAAGTTCCGAAATGCTCAAAAAAAGATGTTGATATCACCGTAGAGGCAGCATACGCTGCTCAGAAAAAATGGAGCAGGCTTTCCCCCACGGAAAGAGGAAATTATCTTAAGAAGATGGCGGATCTTCTTGATCAATATGCAGAGGAGCTTTCTCCGATCTTATCGCTTGAGCAGGGAAAAACATTAAAACAGAGTCTTGGAGAAATCAGCGGCGCTGCGGGACTAATGAGATACCATGGAAATCGGGACAGAGAAATAGAAGGGGAAATTCTTATCGGTGATGAAAATCCAAAAGAGAATATTTTTCTATTCAAAGAGCCGATTGGCGTTGTCGGATGCATCTGTCCCTGGAATTTTCCGATTTATGTTATGATCAGGAAGCTGGCACCGGCATTGCTGGCAGGCTGCACAGTAATTTGCAAGCCGAGCGGTGAAACGCCGGCAGCGACCTTAGCTTTTGCGAAAGTTGTTGAAGAAGCAGATCTTCCGGCTGGCGTAGTCAATATTATTTCAGGAAGCGGCAGTGTGATCGGTTCCGCTTTAACTCAAAATCCAAAAGTAAATATGATAACACTCACCGGAAGTGTTGAAACGGGCCGGGAAGTTATCAAGGCCTCCGCTGATAACATTTGCAAAGTATCCTTGGAGCTCGGCGGAAAAGCACCGGCAATCGTCATGGAGGATGCCGATCTTGAGCTTGCTGCAGATGGTATTGTCGCATCAAGACTGTCAAATGCAGGCCAAGTATGCAATTGCGCAGAACGCTTATATGTACATAAAAACGTGGCTGATAAATTTATTTTGATGGTTAAGGAAAGAATGGAGGCGGCTACCTATGGAGACGGAATTGCGAATCCAAACCATACCATGGGTGCACTTATCAACAAAAATTCCGTCGATCGAATTCAGGGAATGGTGGATAGAGCAGTGGAAGCCGGAGGAAAGCTATTGACTGGAGGGTTCATTCCTGAGGGTAACGGTGCATTTTATCCCCCCACAATTCTTGTTGATGTGAAGCAGGATTCGGAGATCGTTCAAGAAGAAGTTTTTGGACCGGTACTTCCAATCATCATATTTGAGACGGTCAATGAAGCCCTGGCTCTTGCAAACGACTGCAAGTACGGGCTTACCTCCAGCTTGTATACAAATAATCACAATACGGTAATGGTATTTTCAAATAATATTGAGAGCGGTGAATTATTTGTGAACAGAAAACAAGGGGAAGCATACCACGGATATCACGCCGGCTGGAAACAATCCGGGATTGGCGGAGATGACGGAAAGCATGGCTTCGAAGAATTCTTTAAAACAAGGATAGTATATATAGATTATAAAACAGATTTATACTAACTACAGATCGAAAATACATCTTTATACTTCAGAGAAATCCCATCAACAAGCAATTGCTATGAATGGGATTTCTTTTTTAAGCTGGCCTCTTTCTTCCTTTTGCCATGGTGTACCCTTCCTCACATTATTCTATTGAATTATGACGCCGGCAGCAGCTCTTTCGGCAAGCTTTCCCTTTACAGTTCTGCCCGCAGAATACTTGATGCGAACCACAGCTTGGGCAAATATACTCTCCGCTTTTGATCGCTTCAAGATTTTCGTAGCTTTCCATCCATTCCTTACCACAGCTCGAACACTTAACGGGGCATATGTTCAAGGTGAAATTACCGCCTTCGATCAATATGATTTTGCCGTTGATTAAGCTGTCTGCAACCTTTTCTCTGGCAGAGATCAGGATACGTTGAAAGGTCGGCCTGGAAACCTCCATTTTTGCGGCACATTCTTCTTGTTCCAGCCCCTCAAGATCTTTGAGGCGTATGGCTTCCAACTCCTCAAGTTTTAGAATATTTTTGTCGATCTCAGGGATATCTTTATCTGACGGAATAAAGTAAGGTACGGTCGGAATATTTTCAATTTTTCTCCATTTTGTTGGTCTTGCCAAAGGTATCAACTCCATCATCTATAATTTTTATATGGTATTAGTTTATAGATAGAAATAATAGATGTCAATGGCACAATCAATCACACAAACTTTCATACTATGTCAATTTGGCTTTTTAACGTATGCTTATATAGGTGTTATGATAAATAAAAGTTATTAATAATGAAATTTGGCAGGAGGTACTCTATGGAATGCGCACGCTGTAAACAAACTGTTCCCGAAGGAGAGTCATATAATTACTATGGCAAAATTTTGTGTGAGGATTGTTATATTCAAGCAATTGAGCCACCTCGGACCTGTGATGTGGCGGCGGTCCACGCAGCGAAAACGCATAGGGAAATGTACGGACAAACGGGAACGGAGGGCTTGACGGAACAGCAAAAAAATATTTATGATTATGTGAAAAAGAACAGTAAAGCGTCAAAACCGGAACTGATCAACACATTTGATTTGTCTGCCCCGGAGTTGGACCGGCTGATTTCTGTATTAAGGCATTGTGAATTAATAAAGGCGCGTAAAATTGAAAATGAAATTTACATCGTTCCATTCGATCTCGAATGATCGATTGCATTGTATACCTGACATCAGGCATATGCGAATAACTAGGCTCTACAATAAATGTTGGGGTGACCACCGAGAAAACGGTGGTTGCCCTGGCATTTTTTAATTTCATCAAAAAAAAGACGGACAAAGAGAAAAAATCCTGTAGAATAAAGTTACCACACAATAC
>CAZTEH010000052.1:0-26815 GCA_964612345.1 uncultured Oscillospiraceae bacterium
TGTATGGCATGAATATGAATGGAAATGCTGGTACAATGATGTCAACACCAATGGGGAATATGCAATCCCAAATGGGAATGAATGGTATGGGCAGCATGATGAGCAATCCTATGACGATGCAAACCGGTACAAGCAATGTGGAAATATATAATATCAAGCAGACACTTATCCAGATGCAGTATCAGATCAATCAGATCAATCAGATTCTGCAGAATCAAATGATGATGAATTCTGGAGGAATGCAGATGCAAAGTACTATGCCGCAAAGCGGAACAAGTGGAATGAGCGGAATGAGTGGTATGAACAATATGCCCTCTGGCGGATCCACGTCTGGCGGTTCCTCCGGAGGATCCATGTCCGGCGGAATGAGCATGATGTAGCTTAATATTGTGATTCGAAAAGGCGGCAATAGAAAATTTCTATTGCCGCCTTTTAAAGGAAGTTACATATTGAATCAGGCATTCTCATATATTTTTTTACTGAAATATCTGTCTCCGCGATCCGGGAAAATAGTGACAATATTTCCGCTTTTGATTTTACCGGCCAGTCGAATTGATGCAGCTGCTGCGGCTGCCGATGAGGTTCCTACAATAAGACCCTCTTTTCGGGCCAATTCTTTCACTGTTTTATATGCTTCTTCGTCAGATATCTTGATTACGTTGTCCACCAGGCTCATATCCATCGTTGCCGGGATAAAGTTATTCCCGATCCCTTCAATATTGTAGCAGTGTTCCTCGCCGCCGCCCATGGTGGAACCTTCCGGATCGACCAGAATCCCTTTAATATTTGGATTCTTTTCCTTGAAATAACGCAGGACACCGGTAAAAGTTCCTCCGCTTCCCGCTCCGGCCACAAGGTAATCGATTTCTCCATTCAGGGCATGGTATATTTCAGCTCCTGTCGTTTCATAGTGAATTTGCGGATTTGTCGGATTAACAAACTGGGCAAGCTCAACGGAATTTAGGATTTCATCACGAAGCTGTTTCGCTCTGTCCATAGCGCCGAGCATCCCTTTTTCTCTAGGTGTATTGATAATTTCAGCGCCCAGGGCTTTCATCAGAATTTGCTTTTCTATAGAAAACTTTTCAGGCACTATGAAAATGATCCGATATCCCTTGTTGATTGCTGCCAATGCAATGCCCAGACCCGTATTTCCCGCTGTTGCCTCAATAATGGTTGAACCTGATTTCAGCAGCCCACGCGCCTCCGCATCCTCGATCATTGACTTACCGATCCTGTCCTTGACACTCCCCCCGGGATTCCATAATTCCAGTTTCGCAAAAAGCTGCACTTGATTGCTGATCCCAAGATTGTTCAATTTCAAGATCGGCGTGTTACCGATCAGTTCCTTGATATCATTGTAATAATTCAGATTTCCCATGATCTTACACCCGGCTCTCCTTGAATGCGTTTTCTAAATCCCTGGCCAGATCTTCCTTATATTCTAATCCCGGGGAGTAACGAACCAGGTTATCTGTGATCCCAACCTTGTTTCTGATCTCTTCCGGTATAGAAGCATGGGTCATGGTTGCAGGATGGCAAACCAGAGATTCCACCCCACCCAGGCTTTCCGCCAGTTTTGCTACTTTCAAAGAAGTAAAGAATTTCTTTAAATCATAATCTCTATTTAAGAGAAAGGAAATCATGGCACCCGGTCCGTCTGCCTGTGACTTATTGATTTCATAACCTTCCGATTCCGACAGACCCGGATAATACACTTTATCAACCGCAGGATGGTTATTTAAGAATTCTGCTATATACTGAGCATTTTCAATATGACGATCCATCCTGACCGATAGTGTTTTAATGCCTCTGATCAATAGAAAAGAATCAAAAGGCTGCAGGATGCCTCCTGTGGCATTCTGAATAAAGGCGAGCCTTTCGGCAACCTCTTTATTATTTGTGACTGCAAGCCCCGCGATCAGGTCGCTGTGTCCTCCCAGGTATTTGGTGGCACTGTGAACTACAATATCAGCGCCTAATTCTAAAGGTCGCTGCAGGTAAGGGGTCATAAATGTATTGTCAACAATAGTTAGGACACCTTTTTCTTTAGCAATTTTAGAAACTGCCCGAATATCAGTAATCGTCATCAGCGGATTTGTTGGCGACTCGATAAGAATTGCCTTTACATCATCTGTGACTGCTTGCTTCACTTCACTTAGGTCGGATGTGTCGACGATTTGGTATTTCAATCCATATTGCGGAAAGACGTTATTCAGTAATCGGAATGTACCGCCATAGACGTTATTCGATATGATAATCTTATCTCCGCTTTTGAATAAGGTAAATACTGCAGTGATTGCAGCTAATCCTGATGCGAATGCAAATCCATCGGTACCCTTTTCCAAATCGGCAATCAGCACCTCCAGTGCATGTCTCGTAGGATTTCCTGATCTGGAATATTCGTATTCACCCTTCAAAACACCCAACGCGCTTTGCTGATAGGTTGATGTCTGATAGATGGGGACATTCACTGCCCCTGTCTGATCATCTCCGTCGATTCCTCCATGTATCAGTAAGGTTCGCATGTCAGTCTCAGTATTCATTTTTTTATTCCTTTCATCTTTTATATATAGTTTATTGCATAGTAGTTAAAAATCGGTTGATTCGTTCATTGCCTGAATTATATAATTCTGAATAACTGCCCTGTTCAAGTATCCTGCCTTTATCCAGAAAGACGATATTGTCGCCCACTTCCTTTGCAAAGCCCATCTTATGGGTAACGATCACAATGGTATAATGCTCCTTTGCAAGGGTTCGTATAATTTCAAGCACTTCGATTTCCAGTTCCGGATCAAGGGCACTGGTAGGTTCATCAAATAAGAGAACCTCAGGTTTCATAGCCAATGCTCTTGCAATCGCAACCCTTTGCTGCTGTCCTCCGGATAGTTGTCTGGGGTATTGATTCGCCTTGTCTTCCAGTCCAACTTTTTTCAAAAGTGCCATACCTTCTTCCGTAGCTTCCGTTTTCTTTTTTTTCAATACGGTTACTGGGCCTTCCATAATATTTTCTATCACGGTTCTATGGGAAAACAAATTAAAGCTCTGAAATACCATCCCTGTTTTTTTACGATAATCAAGAATTCGTTTCTTTTGTATCGGTAGGTTTGAATCAAAGGATAAGGAAACCCCATTCAGATCAATTTCTCCAAAATCAGGAATCGCCAAAAGATTCAGGCATCGAAGCAGTGTTGTTTTACCAGAACCTGAGGGGCCGATGATCACTGTTGTCTTATTGGATTCAATCTTCAAATCGACCTGATCAAGGACCTTCAGATTCTCATAATTTTTACTTATATTTTTAATTTGAAGCATACACGTAACTCCTTATTATCCCTGTTCCAGTTTCAACGATTTTTCTGCCATGTGCTGCACTTTTGACAGCGCGGTACAAAAGATCAAATAGATTACCGCAACCTCACAATATAATGCCAGTGGTTCAAAAGTCTTCGCTGCAATCCGCTGGGTTGCCATGAACATCTCTGTAACGGTGATATTTGCAGCTAATGAAGTATCCTTTACCAAACCGATAAATGAATTGAATAACGATGGGACCGACATTTTGAACGCCTGGGGGAGTATGATCCTGCGCAGCGCCTGAAAATAATTCATTCCAAGGGAATATCCCGCTTCGATCTGACCCAGAGGAACTGACAGAATGGCTGCTCTTAAAGTTTCGGAAGCATAGGCTCCGACGTTTAAAGAAAAAGCAATGATCGCTGCAGGTAAAGCGTCCAGGACAATTCCTGCATTGGGCAAGCCATAAAAGATGATAAAGATCTGTACCAGCAAAGGTGTTCCTCGAATCACCCAAACATAAAATTTTGCAATGGGATTCAGAATCTTTACGTTGCTGACCTGTATCAATGCCACCGCGATTGCAATAAAGAGCCCGATGGCAAAGGAAATCAATGTCAACGGGATGGTATAGGTAATCCCGGGTATGAGAATCTTAAAAAAAGATTCCTGCAGTATATTGATAACCCTCTCGTTGAACATTGCTTAACTCCTTACATTTCTTACTCAATCATTACTCTGCACTAACATCTGCGCCAAAATATTTTTCTGATATTTCCTTCAGCTTACCTTCAGTTCTCAATTCATCCAGGGCTGTATCGATGGCCTTTACAAATTCCTCGTTTCCTTTACGGATCAGTACTCCGCTGGTATTTACTTCATCTGAAGTTGCAACAATTTTAACCTTTGCATCCGGTTTAGCATTTTTATAATCATAGAAAGTAACATCATCGTTAAGGGTTGCATCAGCTCTTCCGGCAAGAACAAGTTCAATAGATTGACTAAATCCATCGGTGCCTTCTATTGATGCTCCATAGGACTCAGCCGTAGCCGCCCAGTTGCTTGTTATGGTCTGGGCTGATTTCTTACCCGCTAAATCTTCAAAAGAAGCGATTTCATTATTACCTTCAGCAACAATTAAAACTCCTTTTGTATAAGTGTACGGCTGTGAAAAATCATATTTTTCCTGACGCTCTGCGGTAATCCCGACCTGATTGATAACCACGTCATAACGTTCCGCATCAAGCCCAGCAATAATACTATCCCATTTTGTTTCCACAAACTCCGCTTTGACTCCAAGCTTTTCCGCTATGGCGCTTGCGATATCCACATCATAGCCTGTCAATTCATTACTGCTTTCATCATGATAGGTATAAGGGGGATAAGTCCCTTCAATAGCAACAGTCAGTGTACCTTTTGCCTGAATCTCCTCAAGCAGTCCACCTGCTGTATCTGAATCTTCCTTATTACTGTCTCCGCCACCTGCACAGCCGAATAGACTAAGCACCATAACCAAAGTTAAAACTAATATCAATATTCCTTTTGTTTTTTTCATTTTTAAAACCTCCTCATATATTCATACTAAAATGATGGGAAAACTATGAATTGATTATAACATATATATTACTCTTGTCAATGGCTTTTTAAATAATGCTTTTTAAATAATATTTTTAAGTAAAGCTCGAAGACGGATCGAACCATAAAAATAACCCATAAAACAGAGACTGTTTTATGGGCATGATAAATAATGAAAGGATAGGATTAACTTTATTTACTTCACTTTATGTTTCACTAAAATATTTCATACTGCACTTTTTCAGCTCATCAGAACTATAGAGTATGTCGTAATCATCGACATGGATTAAATCAGAAATTTCACTAACAACTTTATCGCATTCAAGCTTGTTTAGCCCATGAATCATAGTAAAAACATTATAGGACCAGCCTGGAGGGGTAGCTCTCTCATAACAATGGCTAACCTGAGGAAAAGAAATCATGATCCGGCTCACTTTTTCTATCTTATCGATCGGAACATCCCATACTACCATGGCGTTGGCTTGAAACCCTACTTTCAGATGGTTTAAAGTTGCACCGAATCTACGCATTGTTTTATTATCTTGAAATTCCTTTATTTTATTTATCAGGTCATTTTCAGTTATTCCCAGCTCTTCTGCGATCAGCTTATAGGGCTCTGAGACCAGCGGCAGATCCTCCTGAAGCATTTTGATAATATTTATATCTATTGCACTGAGCATAATTTCACTCCCTCAAATCAAAGTTTACATTGATTTTAAACAGCTTAACAGCGGGTAAATTAATGAGCCGTTCAATTCCAGCCCTGAGCTTTACATCTTCAATGAATCTCTCAATGTAATCCATTGAAGGAGCAATGATTGTGAACCACATGTTGAATTCGTGGTTTCTGATATAATTGTGAGTTACACCTTGATAACTATTTATGATTTCTGCAGCTTCAGGAATTTTTTCGATAGGAACGCTCGCGGCACATAGAGTGCTGTAATATCCTAATTCCTTCGAATTAAAATTTCCTCCTATCCTCTTAATAGAGCCATTTCCCTTCAATTCTCCAATCATCACGATGACTTGCTCTTCTGTGATACCCAAATCATTGGCGAGTTTAAGATATGGCCTGGATTCCAATGGGAAATCAGTTTGAATGATATTTAGAAGTTCTTTTTCTGTCTTATTCATTTTTCAATCCATCCTCAAATTGATTTGAATATAAGCACCCGTCTTCTCCGGACATATAATCGCCGCCGTTATAGTAGGCTGCTCTGGCACGGCATCCTCCGCAGGCTGTTTTATATTTGCAATTACCACATTTTCCATTGTATTTCATAGTTCTTAACTCCTGGAAGATGGGATTGCTGCTCCAAATTTCACTAAATGGTGTTTCTCTTATATTTCCGATAGGGAGGTTCAGGTAGGCGCAAGGCTGTACATCTCCAATAGGGCTTATGATACAATAACTGGTTCCGGCAAGGCATCCGCGCTGAAATCTTGAACTCATACCCATCTCTTTTGCAATCCGCATAAATTGGGGAGCACAGGTTGGTTTTAATTCGATACCGACATCTCTTTGCTTTAACATGATAGCCTTCAATAAACTTTCATATTCCTGAGGGTTAAGAGATTGATTTTCAATGTCTGTACCTCTGCCGGTGGGAACCAGAAAGAAAGTATGGTGTGCTGCCGCACCGAGTTCTACGGCAAAGTCAGTGATATCCAATATCTCATGTTGGTTCCAGTTCATCACCGTAGTATGTATTTGAAAAGGTAAACCAGCTTCTTTGCAGTTCTTCATTCCTTCAACTGCCTTTTTCCATCCGCCCTCATAATTTCTAAACTGATCATGTTTTGAAGGCTGAAGACTATCTAGACTAATGCCGATTCCCATAGCACCTGCTTCTTTTAGTTTTCTAGCAACATCCAAAGTAATCAGCGTGCCGTTGCTTCCTAAAACTGGACGCAGCCCAAGCTTGGCAGCATATTCAATCAATTCATAGATATCAGAACGGACTAAAGGTTCCCCGCCGGAGAAAATCATGATCTTAAAGCCTGCTTTTGCGATTTCCTCTACTAGCTGTTTTCCTTCTGCTGTATTTAATTCGTCTGCAGCCTCAATGCCTGCATCCCGATAACAATGTTTGCAATACATGTTGCATTTATTCGTTGAGTTCCATGATACAATCAATGTGCCGCCTCCTAAAGTAAGCCCACATTCAGTGGGACTCCGATTTCTTCATTTGTCAGATAACAAGCAGGATCAGATGCCCAGAAATCTCCTGTTACGGATTCTGCTCTAGGTCTAAAGTTACCATTGCATAGATTCAACCAATTACATTGACTGCATCGTCCCTTGAGATGGGCTTTTCGATCTCTTAATTTATGCATCATTGAATTCGATGTATCCGTCCAAATTTCGCTAAACTTACGGTCTTTAATATTTCCAAAGGCATACCGCCTAGTAAATTGATCAGCATGTACATTTCCTTGATAATCAACATTGGCAATGGCGATTCCGGAACGGTTGCCACCATTCATTTCTATAAATTTCAAAACGTTATCAGCTAAATGAGGGTATTTATCTTTAACTTGTAAATAAAGATATACGGCATCGGCATGATTGTCGACTGTCAGAATTTCAACTTTTTCACCTATTTCAATAGTCTTTTCAATAATTAAGTCCATTGCTGCTCTGACTTCATCATGTGATATATCATCTTTGATCATTTCACTTCCTCTGCCGGAATAAACCAGATGGTAGAAGCAAACTCGATTGATCTTCTCGTCCTTGATTAGATAAAAAATATCGTCCAATTGATTTATATTATGCTTGTTGATCGTAAATCTTAACCCGACTTTCTGGTTTGCCTCACGACAGCAGCGTATACCGCTTAACGCTTTATCAAAACACCCTTTGCTACGTCTGAACTCATCATGGTTTGAGCCAATACCATCTAAACTAATGCCTACATATCCAACCCCGTTTTGTTTTATTCTGAGTGCAAGGTCTTTGTCAATAAGGGTTCCATTTGTGGAGATAGTGCACCGAATATTACATTGATTGGCGTATTGGATTAATTCAAAAACGTCTTCTCTTAATAAAGGCTCTCCCCCTGAAAACAATATAACCGGTACTTTGAACTGGGACAAATCATAAATAAAGTCTTTCGCTTCTTCTGTCGTCAGTTCTCCTTCGTACTTTTGATTATCGGAGTCGGCATAGCAGTGAATACACTTAAGATTACAGGTTCTAGTACAATTCCATACAACAACAGGACCGTGATCTTGTGTAGAACCACTCCTTTGATCACCAGCTCCATGTACATATCTTAATCGGTCTCCATAGTTTTCTGTACCACATAATAGTTTAGATATCCCAATCATATTCCAGCTCCTAACACTTTAACATTTTTATTTTGTTCTATATAGAGAGGTTTTAAACTTTCGCTAAATCTAGTTAAGAAAAATCCAATCTGCGATATTCATTGTATCATATCTAGAGATTCAACTTGTATTATATAAGCAGGATGTGGAGAATTTATGTAGCCAGGCATCATTTTCTGTAAATATTATAATATCTCTTCATAATATCTCCATATACGATCGTTACAATAAAATTAATAATCTAGCGTAATCAAATTTAACTTATTACTATTTTACAAAAGAAAGGTAAATAATGATATGAGTAATAAAAACCCGCAGGAGTCTTGGCTGCCTCATGTAATAATTCATTTGATACAAAGATCTTCTTGGTTATTGCTTGTATTAATTCTTGTGTTTGGCTGGACAACACCGTGGTTAATGTTATTGACTTTTATTTGTATGCTTGGTCCAATTGTTTTTTCGTTTTATTATGGACGAGCATGGTGTGGAAACTTTTGCCCTCGATGGAGTTTTAGTAAGGTTATATTATCGGTAATTAGCCCTAATAAGCCTTTCCCAAAGATATTAAAGAATAATTTATTTCGTATTCTCATGCTTTTATTATTAATGATGTTTTTTACATATAATTTAATCCAATCGAATGGTACGTTATTTGGTGTAGGAATAGCTCTGATTAAGATGATGGCAATTACAGCTTTTATCCAAATATGTTTGGCAATTGTCATTCATCCATATGCTTGGTGTTCAATCTGTCCTATGGGAACTGTCTCGTTTTATATTGCAAGAATTAGGAGTGGAAAACTAGATAACATAAAAATAGACAAAAAATGTATATCGTGTGGAGTTTGCAGTGAAAGCTGCCCGATGCAAATAGATATTCCCAGCTGGGCTGCCACTGGTGAATTAAAAGATGCTGACTGTATGAAATGCAGAGAATGCATTAAAAATTGCTCTAATAAATGCCTTGATTATAACTAGACCAGGATGTTAATACATAGCTCAGCTGCCAAACGCCTCCAGACTAAGTTTCCCTCCATAAAATCTACATATTTTATTGCTAAACTCTTCTTATAAAATATTCGGAAATAAGTTTAGGGATGTAAAAGAAGAGGAGATTAATAAATGAAAAACAAGAATATAATCATTACGGCTGCTGCCATTCTTATTGTTGCAATAGCAGCATTTTCAATTTTTACAGATAATAATAAAGATCAAGTTGTTGCCGATTCATCTGCAACGAACGAAAATGGAGATATTGTAATACCAATTGCAGACATTACAGAAAAAGCAACATTTTATACTTATGATGAACTTGATTCAAAAATGGAGATTATAGCAGTTAAGGCTTCAGACGGAACGATACGGACAGCGTTTAATACCTGCCAGGTTTGTTATAGTTCCGGAAGGGGTTATTACGTCCAAGAAGACGATCTTTTAATATGTCAAAACTGTGGTAACCAATTCAGTATGGATGATGTTGAAGTTACAAAAGGTGGATGTAATCCAGTACCAATTTTCGATGAACAAAAAAAGGTGAATGATGAAACAATAACCATTCCTAAAGAATTTATGGAAGAAGCGGAAGTAATATTTGAAAACTGGAAAATATAAATAAAGGTCTTTGAGCATAAAAAGGACTAATAAAGCTGATATTCCCTTAACACATCATTAAGGGAATATCGATTTTATGTTAGTATTCTAATTTTAGAAAGTGATTTTATTGTATAAACATCTGTTGTAAAACTAAATAAATGATTGCTTAAGTCGATAACATTATAGCACTATTTTCAGAATATACGCAGAAAGTATCACAGGTGGGCAATGTTTAAATATTCTTTAATAAAAATCTTTACTCTTTTTAGTCTGCTAACTTTTATTTTAACAGGCGTAGTACTATCTTATTTCATATCAGAACATATCAGAAATCAACAATATAATAATTTAAAAGAGGAAAGCATTCTTTTCGCTGAAGGTATAGCAGGAATTAATTTGAACGGCACTCTTTCAAGTGCCCAAAAAAAAGATATTGAAAAAAATCTGGAGAATAATTTAGCAGTATATAAACCTCACTCAATAATCTTGTTGAATAGGGAAAAAGAGACTATCTTAGCCAACGGCATTCTTGTTCAAGGGTTATCTGATGAAAACTATGATAATGTTAACAAGATATTCGTTTTGAAGAAGGCGTATATAATATCAGAGCCTTACGAACTCAATTCAAAAGGGAGCCCTGAGGATAGGGAGCTAGTATTCGATATCTATATTCCTGTTAAAAATAAAAATCAAATCTCCGGTGTATTATTACTGCAGATACCAGACGAAGTAATTAATTCACATATTAAAATGCTAATTAGAACCATCATTTTAACTTTATCCGGTGGACTCTTAATTCTTTATATATTGTTACTCAACATTCTGTACCGTGCTTCAAAGACTTTAATATTTCAAAATATTGAACTGGGAAAACAGAAAATAGAAATCGAAGAATCTTACAAGAAATTAAATGATTCTTATAAGACTACAATTTCTGTTTTATCAAATGCAGTTGATGCCAGAGACCCTTATACTGCCGGTCATTCGGAAAGAGTAACCCAAATATCATTACTTTTGGGGCAAGCAATAAATCTTTCTGAGGCAGAAATTCAAGATTTAGAATATGCGGCGTTGTTTCATGATATAGGAAAAATAGGAATACCTGATTACATTTTGCTAAAAAATGGCAGTCTGACAGACGAAGAGTTTGGTGTTATAAAAAAACATCCTGATATCGGTGTAAACATCTTAAAGACAGTCGATTTTATAAAAGATGCATTGCCAATTATCAGGCACCATCACGAAAAGTACGGCGCGAAGGGTTATCCTGATAGCATAAACGGAAAAGAGATACCTCTTGGATCGAGAATTATTGCTCTTGCAGACTCTTACGATGCCATGACGACAGATAGGCCTTATCGGAAAGGCTTTTCCCATGAAATCGCACTTGAAGAAATAATTCAGAACAAAGGCATACAGTTTGATGATGAGTTGGTAGATATATTCGTGCAAATAGAACAGAACATCAAATATAAAGTATTAAACAATTGGGAGGACTAAATGAAAAATAAATCTATTGCTGTATTATTTTTTTCAATGATAGCGTTAGGGGCTATCTGTGGGACTGTATTCTATTTTTTGTTTATGTCTACAGGAGGGCTGCTAATAATACATTGTATTTCGGTAGGCATCTTCTTCGGTGTCCTGAACGCATTAACGGCAATACTTTTTATAAAGAAATATACCACCGTTAAATCGGACAACGAAAGGCTTGGTCAGCAAATTCGTGTGGATAAATTAACACAGTTAAGTAATAGATATGCTTTCGATGAGGATATAAAACATATTGATCCCGGAACAGCATGTTCAATGATTTTCATTGATATCGATAATTTTAGAGGCTTTAATAACAATTATGGTCACCATGCTGGAGACAAAGTACTGATAAGATGTGCCGATATTATTAAAGATAATATTAGTTCCTCGGATAGGGTTTACCGCTATGGAGGAGAAGAAATAGTGATCATACTTGATGGACGTCATAAAATAGAAGCTGAAGAAATCGGACAAAACATTCTACAAAAAATTCGTAATCTTGATAATTCACCCTATTCAAATATAACGATATCCGCGGGTATTGCTTCTATTCCCGATGATGCGAAAACCATTGAACAACTAGTTAAACTTAGCGATTCGGCGCTAATTAAAGCTAAAAAACAAGGAAAGAATCGGATAGTTAATTATAGTGCTGAAAGATCGATAAATTAGAGATGATAAAAAATCAAAGAACTTAGCGTCGTATTGGAAGGAGACTTAAATGAAATTAACTTTATCAAAGAAAATCGCATTATTATTTGGCATTCTGATGATTATTGTATCTTCCGCATTAGGGTTTGTTGCCATTAATCTAGGCTCAAGGGCTTTGATGGGACAGCATGAAGAAATGATACTCAATTATGCAGATGAAAGTGCAAACTATTTTGCCGCTACAATGGACAAAAACTTGTCCGTGTTACAAATAAATATATAATCCATACTTGAAGATATTGTGATCCCCCGAATAATATCCCGGAAAACGTACCTATCGTATCTACTGCCGATATTCCGGTTGCATATGATATCTGTGAACCTTTGCTGGTTGGCCTTGTAAATAAGGAACACTTTGCCTTTCATAGGTATAAAATGTATAAAAAATTATGTAAAGGAGTATAGCTTATGTATTCTGCCGGAATAGAAAAGACGCTGAACACGACCCGTATTTGCAAAGAGGATTATTTTCAAAACGCAATAGAAATATCAGATATTGTTTATGCGGATAGACCGCCCGATTCGGTTATTATTGCAAATGGAGAGATGTACCAGGACGCTTTTATTGCCACGCCGCTTATACATTTTCCCCGAAATGCACCGATCCTTTTTTCAGGTATGAATCGTATTGACGAAAGAACGATAGCCCAGATATTCAGATTAAGACCTGAAGGTGTGGACGGTATACAGGTTTTTATTGTAGGAGGTATTTCATATTCTGTAGAACAGCAGCTCGAGATGTGCGGATTCAATACATTCAGAATATCCGGCACAAATTTCTATGAGACTTCAGTAAAAGTAGCACAGTATCTGAATTATCCCCAAAATATTATGATCGTATCATCAGAGGGCTATGCGGATGGCCTGTCAGCCTGCGCATGGGCTGCCCACATGGGAGATGTTATATTATTTACAAATAAAAACGAGCTGCCTTCCTATACAAGGAGCGTAATCAATGCTACCAAAGATGCTAATGTATTTATTATTGGCAGTACTGACTCCATCTCGAATACAGTCGAACAGGAAATACGCAGGCTTAATGTAAAATGTGTCAGCCGCATTTCCGGCAGTACGCCCTATGAGGTTGCGGTTAATTTTGCGGAATATAAAAGTCCGGACAGCAAATTCGGGTGGGGAAGGACCGAAAGAGAAGGACATGCATTTACCTTCACATCGGTATTAAGCCCCTTTGACAGCGTTTCGGGCTCCCTTTTCGCCCACCTTGGAAAACATACGCCTATTCTGGTGGTTGCGAAAGAAAAACTACCGGATGCAACCAAAAATTATATCGAATCCGTAAAACCTATACCCTTGCCCGAACCGCATCCGCCGTTCATGCATGGGTGGATCGTAGGGTGTAATAACGTGATTTCTGCAGATACCCAGCTTGAAATTGAGAGAGCGCTTTCCATTGACGAGGCACATATAGCTGTTTGAATAAAAGGGCTAATGTAATAAAATTACCCGCAATAAACTAAAAATCAATCATAATTAGAATAATAAAAAACTGCCAACCTAGATACTTATTATCCCTGACACCCTTATTGGCAGTTTTTCATTTGTTCTTCGTGAATTACTCTTTCTACTTCATAGAAGCCATTTTTTGGCATTCATTTGCACAATTATGGCATATGTCCGCACATTTTTGACAGTGATCGTCTTTGAACATTTTACATTCTGCTGCACATTTTTCACAGATTTTAGCGCACAGATCACAATGTTCATGAGAAAACTGTCCGCTCATTGACATAATGGCTGCTGACATTTGGCACATCATTGCGCATTCAACTAGCATAGAAATGCAATGATTTCTAGCATTTGAATCCGGTTCATTTAAGCACGCATTAAAGCATTCAAAACACGCTTGCGCACATTGATTGCAAGCATCTATACATGTTTGCATCATGTCCGTTTTGTTTGTTACCATACCCATAATATAATCCTTCTAAATTTTTTATGATTTAATGATATTATTACCGCAGCTTTATATTATATTCAACAATCACATTTAAACAGCTCAAGGAATATTAATGATATATATGCATAGGTAGACAGAATAAAGCCTTGAGACATAAAGCATCTAGGATTCCGATTGGCTGCTGTTTAATATAAGGAGGCTATACAATGAATAAAAATTCAAACATATTTTTCATTACTTTCGCTCTTGCTCTGTTTTATTTCTTTAATCCAATGGAGTAAAAATCGAGGCACAACGTAAGGAGGTAAAATTATATGCCGATGGACAATACGGAACTTATACAACGTTTAATTGACATTACAGTTGCCCTCTTTCTAGTAGAAGGAAGTTTACACGCTGATGCCATAGTAATCGGAAGAGAAGGAATAGCATTGGAGGTAGGAGGCAGCGCACTTGAACGAGCGACTAAACAAGAATTAGAATCGTTGTTTGGTCAGTTGATGGAATGTAAAGCCAATTCAGATCACAAAATTCCCCCCAGTATAATCAAATAGCATTAGTGATGTCACCAACCCATATCCGGTTCTTGCTTTTAGCAAAGAACATCTGGTTTAAAAGGTTTGGACGTTCAACGTTATTAACATTTTGATTGTATTGCTTGTAACGGTATCTGGTGCCTTTAGGATAAAGATTTACTGAATTGTTTACAGTTTTGGAAAGCCTGTAGGAACTTCTGGCAGCAGCCTTTAGCTCCTTGGCAATCCGTTCAGGCTCGTCGAAACGGTTTCTGCCTTTTACAGCAATGAAATCAGCCAGTTCTTCCAATGGCATGTCATTAATGTCATCAACCGAGAAGAACTCTGAAATTACGGCAATGGATGTGGCTAATAATTTAAAAAACAGCCACTTTCGGCTGTTTTTTAAATGCATTTCCTCTTACTGAGACTGGACAACTCCTTCCAGCGGAGCGGTTACTGCAGGATGTAAAATGGATAACACCATTCTAGCCATATAGTCAGCTACTAGATAAGATTGATCAATTATCCGGTCAAATAATTCAATATCCCCTGTAAAGTTACCGGAGATTATTGCATAACTGTCCTGGTACAACATATTTACATAATTGTGAAGTAGGCTATGCCATGTATCTAAACTTGTCGAAGGATCCAACTCGGCGAAAAATACTGACATATCATCGGCTACTTGATAAAGATTTCTAAAGCTATCGTTTGCTAGTTCTTCGTTATTGCTTAAAAGAGCTTCCGTTAAATGACGGAATTCAGTAATCAATTGCAGTAAATAATTTTCATATTGATAAGCATTTTCGAGGCCGAAAAACGTCGCAAGTATTTTTTGCATTTCACTTGGCTCTTCAAGCAGCCTTTTATAAACATCTTCTGCATTGGCTAAATTAAATTTCAGCGCAATCACCAGTGCTCTGCTCCAAAGAGCGATATCCAATAAATGTCTTTGAAATTGATCCATTACGTACATCTCTCCGTATGTTAAATAACGTGTCGGATCAATAGCAGTATTATTAGGAATAGGGAACACCTCCTTTAACCTGATTGATATATATAATATGACAAAAAATAATATTAGTTCTTTATTACTAATGGCTAATGGAATGTTTGCGTAAAAAATCAAAAACCGTAAATAATATTACCGAGAAAGAGAGGAGATGAAAGAATTGAAAAGCAGGAAAATTTTTCTTATGTTTTTATTGATTTTAACTCTTGTGATTTTCACCGCGGCATGCAGTACCAATGCTACTCCGGATGTACCCAACACCACAGAGGAAGACAGCAATCGAAACGGCATCGTTGATTACAACAATGAAAACGGTACTGTAGACGATGACAATGGCAACGGTACAGGCGGCACCGGCAATGATGGCTTGACGACCGACGGCGGTATCAACAACAACACAAATCAATAATTGCTGAGAGCACAAAGGAAATATCATTTGTTAGATTGTAACCAAGGCTGTTTTTGCTATTGAGCCGGAGTTGTTACTGTCGGAGGAATTGTTGGCTTTAATATTATGAGCAGCTTTCGCAACAATAAAAAACAGCCAAGGCTGTTTTTTATTGTATTGATATCCATTACCTTTTGGACATTTTTCTGCATTCATCCGCACACATTTTGCACATTTCTGCGCATCTTTCGCAAGCATCGATACATTCCTGCATTGTTTTTGATTTGTTATCCATAATGTTTTTAAGGGATTATGTCAAATAGTGTGAAATTTAATAAAAGATTATCTTTGAAATAAATTTAATGATTCTACAAATAATATTTACAAAGATATACTATGAGGACCTATGAACAATCAATAGGGAAACTAAATTTTTTTTATTGCCGACAACTTTTAACTCAGGGAGATTTGATGATGAAAATTAATGGACATATTATAAAAGATAAAGGATTTGATAATACTTTCGATTTGATGCAAGAAGGCTATCTGTTTATTAAAAATAGGACTGATAAATATCAATCCAATATGATAGAAACTCACTTAATGGGGCAAAAAGTAATCTGTATGGCTGGCGAGGAAGCAGCGAAATTGTTTTATGATCAGGAACGGTTTCAGCGAAACGGTGCAGCACCCAAACGCGTACAGAAAACATTATTTGGTGAGAATGCCATTCAGAGTATGGACGGCCCGGCTCATACTCACCGAAAGCATATTTTTATGTCACTGACGGCTCCAATCCATCAAAAGAGACTGGCTGATCTTGTAATGAAGAAAATGGAAGCTGCAATCGATAAATGGAGCAAGGGTAAAACTATTATTCTTTTTAGTGAGATGAATGAAATTTTATGTGAGGCAGCATGTGAGTGGGCCGGGGTTCCGCTGCGTAAGCCGGAAATAGAGAAAAAGGCGGAGGATTTCAGCTTGATGGTTGATGCTTTTGGAGCAGTTGGACCTCGGTATTGGAAAGGAAAATCGGCAAGATCCAGAGCTGAAAAGTGGATAGGAGAAATCATCGAAGATGTTCGCGCCGGCAGATTAACGGCAGAAGAAGGTACGGCATTATATACCATTGCTTTTCATAAGGAGCTTGATGGAAGACCATTATATACTCATATGGCAGCGATAGAACTCATTAACGTTTTACGTCCGATTGTTGCTATCTCAACTTACATTACCTTTGCAGCGTTAGCTTTACAGGAACATCCCGAATGGAAAGAGAGGTTGCGTTCACGCGACGGCAGCAATTTGGAAATATTCGCACAGGAAGTTCGCCGCTATTATCCTTTCGGTCCATTCCTTGGAGCAAGGGTGCGAAATGATTTTCAAATGAATGAATATAATTTTAAAAAAGGAATGCTCGTTTTACTTGATATGTACGGTACCAACCATGATTCGCTGATATGGAACAAACCGGATGAATTCTATCCGGACCGTTTTAAAGAGCGAAAAGGCAGTTTATTTGATTTCATTCCCCAAGGCGGAGGAGATCCTGCTGTGACACACCGCTGTCCGGGAGAAGGTATCACGGTTGAAATTTTAAAAGTAAGCCTGGATTTTCTTATCAATAAAATTGAATTTGAAGTCCCGGAGCAGGATTTAAGCTATAGCCTCTCAAAAATGCCAACCTTGCCTGAAAGCGGATTTACCATGAGCAATATCAAAAGGAAAGAGTATATGGCTTAATCAGAGAAATACTTCATACTGATCTTTTTAAGCTCGTCTGTGCTATACAGGAGGCAATAATCATTTATATTGATCGAATGAGCAATTTCGTCTACGATCTTTTCACATTCCGTCTCGGTTTGCCCATGAATCATTGTAAAAATATTCAACAGTAAATTGATTTTGAAGAACCTCAGTCTAGCAATACATTTGTGATAAACGATTTTTTTAATAGCTTATATGATTGCTCCGGATCCAACACGGAATGTTTTGACGAGAAGATGGCAAATAAAAAAGAAAAGAAGAAAATGTTCTACATTTAATACTTGATCAAACCAAAGAGCCCATAAAATAGTGTGCGGTGACTATTTTGGGGCTTTTTGTTATTTCTCCATAAAAACTTCATAACTTTTCGATAAGATAATTAAAAGACAGTAGGATAAGCGCTACGTTAATGAGTAGTGAGAAAGGATTAATTATGAAAGTTTTATTTTATTTTTTTTACTTCCCGATTTACTTCTTCGGTTTAATGATAAGCATTGGAATCTTAGCAGGTATTTTTATTGCGTATTTGGAAATAAAGAGAAAGAAACTCGATATCAATGCCGGCCTGGATATTGTAATTTATTCCATCGCTGCCGCTATTATCGGAGCAAGGCTGTTTTTTATTCTATTCTATGACTTGTCACATTATATTGAGAATCCTATTGAAATTATCATGATAAATGAAGGTGGTCTGTCTATTCACGGAGGATTGGCAAGCGCTTTTATCGTGGCATTTTTCTATATAAAAAAGCACAAGTTGAACTTCTTAAAATACGCCGATACAATGGCTCCCGGAATTATTCTCGGACAGGCCATTGGCAGAGTTGGATGCGATGTCTTTGGAAAAACAATGATGATGCCATTACCATGGGGGATCCAATATCAGGGCTTTCTGTTACATCCGACACAGGTATATGAATTTTTGCTGAATTATCTAGTGTTTTTTATTCTGTGGAGAAAGAGAAATAATACGAAGTATGACGGGCAGATATTTGTATGGTATTTATTGATGTTTGCTTTCAATCGAAGCGTTGTTGAATTATTTAGAATCAATCCCGTAATTATCGGATGGTTTTCCATATCACATTTATTAAGCATAGTCTTTGTACTGGCTGCGCTGATACTGATGATTTATGCAAAAAAGAAAAAAACAGAGGTCTTGCCGGATAAAACGGGTATTATTACGGATAGTAAGACGGAGTGGACAAAAGATATTTTAATTACAATTGCATTAGCAGTTGTATCGTTGGCAATCTTCTATTCCGTGCAAGCATAGAAATTTATATAACTAAAAATTATAGAAGGTGAGTTAATGGATAAAACGGAAAAGATCCGCAGGAGATATGATCGGGTCGCGAAGGTTTATGACATATTTGAACAGCCGATGGAGGCCATGGCACTGAAAAAGTGGAGGCTGGAGGTCATGAAGGAGCTGGAGGGAAAGGTTCTGGAAGTAGGTGTTGGTACGGGCAAGAATATACCTTATTATCCTGATGATATTGACATAACAGCTATCGATTTTAGCAGTAAAATGCTTGAGAAAGCAAGATTAAAGGCAGAAAAATTCAAGAAAAATGTTGACTTGATTCGAATGGATGCTCAAAACATGGACTTCCTTGATAATGCATTTGATATGGTATTTACTACTTGCGTTTTCTGTTCTGTTCCTGATCCGATAAAAGGTTTAGTAGAAATCAGGAGAGTCTGTAAACCCAATGGTAAAATAATTATGATAGAACATGTCAGAAGCGAGAATAAGATAATTGGAACTATTATGGATCTATTAAATCCAGTTATCGTAAATCTATATGGTGCAAATATTAATAGAAGGACAGTTGAAAATACAAATAAAGCTGGATTTATTAAGGTAGAAGAGATAAATCTTGTAGGTGACATCGTTAAAAAAATAGAAATTATCAATATTAAATAAAATTTGATTTTGCAAAGATCCATAGATGTAAAGTCTGGCATGATTATTGCTTTATCTATTAAGTAAATATTAATCATGGGGAGGAATGACATATGAAAAACAGTAAACTTATTTTATATATTTTGCTGACAACTTTCGGCTTAATTCTGATTTACAACTATATTATTGTACCGCTTTTAGTATCCAATAATATTATTGGTATGGGCATGGGCATGCATCGAACAGTGTATTACGGTGTCAATTATTATGCTTTGCTTCAATTTATTCTTTTGCTAGGTGGCATCATAATAGCTGGATTAATCCTGTTTGGTATCTTTAAATCAAATACCAAATGTAAAAAATGCGGATATGAAATTAAAAACGAAAATTGGCGGATTTGCCCAAAATGCGGGAGCCAAGTTAACGTAAGAAAGGATGGAAACAGATGACTTTGCTAACTCTGATAATCATTGCATTACTGATATATTTTATTGTAATTCAAAGAGATAACGGTAGAAATAATATACCTGGGAACAAAGGTAAAAAATGCCCGAATTGTAACAATCCTATTGAGGATTATTTTAATGTTTGTCCTGTCTGTAAAGAAACATTAAAAACCAAATGTATTCAATGCAATCAAACGATTGAAGCAGGTTGGACGTACTGTCCATATTGCGAGGCAAGGCAGCGAAGAGTAAAGAGTGATGAAGATAATAAAAAATAGAACCATATGGATTATTTCAGGTTTAATCGTAATCATAAGCCTGCTGCATTATTTAGGAGGACCGATTAATGAGCCGGTACACAAGTACTATAGGCTTTTATATTTCATTCCAATCATACTTGCATCATTTCAATTTGGTTTTAAAGGAGGCGTTGTAACATCTATTGTAATAAGCTTGATTTACTCTCCATTTATCTTGCTTTCAATCGGAACATTAAAGGAACAAGCAATTGGTGACTTGCTGGATATTATTATATTTTTTACTATAGGAATTATAACAGGCACTCTGGTTGAAAAGAAAAACATTAATTCCATAAGGCTGGAAGAAGAATTGAACCGGCATATCCTGCTGGAAAGTTATACGAACAGGATCATTGAGAGTATTAAAAGCGGCGTTATCTCTGTTAATAGCGACTTATTGGTCACGGTGATCAATGAAGGTGCAAAGGAATTATTAAATACGGATCATAGCTGTGTAGGATTAAATATAGCGGAAGTAATTCGTGATCAAGCGGTCAGTGGTAAGATTATGGAGTCAATAAGGGAGAATATCATTCGGGAAAATATTGAGGTGTTATTGGAACGTGAGGACAACACATCAGTTGTTAGGATTGATATATACCCATTAAGCTTTGAAGATGTATTAAAGGGATACGTCATCATTATTGATGATATTACACAGTTAAAGAGACTTCACACACAACTCGTAAGGAATGAAAAACTAACTGCCCTGGGGGAATTGTCTGCCGGAATTGCCCATGAAATTCGTAATCCTCTTGGCATCATCAAGGCGATTGAGCAGACTATGAAAAAAGAGTTGTCGGGAAACCCTGAGGCGGTTAAAGAATTGGATATCATTGATGAGGAGATTGAAAGGGCTAATAGAGTTGTAAAAGGTCTTATGGAATTTGGCAAGCCATCAAAACAGGAATTGTTGGTATGTACACTAAATTCCATCATAGATGAGGTATTAACGATAACAAATAAGTATATTGATCAGCATAACGTTCGGGTGGACGTTATAAGAGAAAATTTTACAGAGATTATCGTCGATAAAGATCAAATGAAACAGGCCTTTATTAATATTATTTTCAATGCAGTTCAATCAATGCCTGATGGTGGAAACCTTGTGATAACAACATCAAGACTTAATGATAACTATGTTAAGGCGGTATTTTCCGATACCGGCATTGGAATAGAAGACGATAACTTAGAGCGAATTTTTAACCCATTCTTTACAACGAAAGCAGATGGAACTGGTCTGGGTCTTTCTTTAGTTCAGCGAATTATTGAAGAACATGGTGGAATGGTAAATGTATCAAGTCAACGGAATGAAGGAACCAAATTCGAATTACTGCTCCCAATATGGAAGGAGAATGAATAGATGAAAAGTATACTGATCGCAGATGATGAAAAAAATATGCGATGGATATTGGAGAAAAATCTAAAATTGGATGGTTTTAAAGTAATTGAAGCAGCAGACGGGGAAGAAGCGTTTAGCCTTTTTCTTGACATGGAGCCTGATATTGTTGTGCTAGATTACAGAATGCCTAAAATAGATGGCCTGGAGGTTCTAAAAAGAATCAAAACGATCAATGATAAGATTCCTGTTGTAATAATTACTGCCCATGGAAGTACTGATGCGGCAGTGGAAGCTATGAAGCTTGGAGCAGCCGACTATATCTCGAAACCTTTTGAAATAGAGGAACTCAAGATAACGATCAGGAAAGCCCTAAACATTGAGGGTCTTACAAAAGAAATTGATAATTTGCGTTTGCAGGTATCGGAAAGTTCTGATCATAATATTATTGGGAGAAGCCAAAAGCTGAATGAAATATTTGAGATCATTGAAAAGGTTGCTGATACGCAGGCAACCGTTTTGATTACTGGTGAAAGTGGGACTGGAAAGGAGCTTATTGCAAGCTGTATACACAATAGAAGTTCCAGAAAAGATAAATCGTATATAAAAATAAATTGCGGTGCTATTCCTGAAAATCTACTTGAAAGTGAACTATTTGGATATGAAAAGGGTGCCTTTACAGGAGCAAACAGTCGTAAAATCGGTAGATTTGACAGGGCAGAAGGCGGTACTTTATTTCTTGATGAAATCGGTGAGTTGAGTTTGGCGCTTCAAGTTAAAATATTACGGGTTTTACAAGAACACGAATTTGAACGAGTTGGTGGTATAGAAGTGATAACGTCAGATGTACGCATCATAGCAGCAACAAATCGTGATCTTGATAAAATGACCGAGGAAGGCAAGTTCAGGGAAGATCTTTTGTATCGATTAAAAGTGATACCGTTGAAAATCCCCGCTTTAAGGGAGAGAAAAGAGGACATTCCTCTCCTCGTTGAATTTTTTATCAATAAATATTCAAAGGAACTAAATAAGGGTGATATGGCAATTGATAAGGAAGCCTTGGAAATCCTTAACAATTACGAATACCCCGGCAACATCAGGGAATTGGAAAATATCATCGAGAGATCTATGATTCTATCTCCGGATATCCGGATCAGCCCAACTAATCTTCCAAAGGAAGTGGTGAAGGGGTCTTATGCAAGTAAAAGTAATGGATTTATCATACCAGAGGGGGGTATATCGTTGGAAGAGGTGGAGGAAAGTTTTGTTAGGCAGGCGTTGGAAATATCGAAAGGAAATCAGACGCAGGCAGCAAACCTCCTGGGCATTTCGAGGCATGCGCTGATTTACCGGATGGAAAAGTTCAAACTCAAGCAATAAATTAAATGAGATAATAATAGGGAAGATAGCAGTAATTTTACTGCTATTTTTATTTGTACAATATTTTACACAACGTTGTCCAAAATTGAACACTTTATCTATTATTTTTTTTAAAAAAAATGATTAATTTGGTGGGAAAAGAAAATACTAGTGGAGAAAGTTTAAAAAAGGAAAATGTATTAATTAAAAGATTTATAGTAATTAAGGAGATAAGACAATGAAATTTTTAAAAGGTCTGCTTGCTACCTTTCTCATTTTAGTCATAATCGGTGGTATCGGTTATATTGGATATTCTTATTTTTTCATGGATATGAATGACAATAACACCAATATGTCTAATACCTCCAATAACAACCAGAACTCAAGTTCGTCAGGTATGTCTGGTATGGAAAACAACCAAAACCAACAGCAAACAACTACGAGCAACGTCAATTCACTTAACCTTATTGCAGTTGAAAACAGAAATCGATTAAATGAAGCCGTAAACAAGATTAATGAAGCAATGGACTTGATAACAATCGATCCGTATTCGAAAGCAACGGTACCTACTAACAGTACGATGCCGAATTCTACACAGCAAAATACCGGTTCAGGCACGATAAATATATATCCCAGCGGCAACAGCTCATTAAACATTATGTCAAGCGATACAACCGGAAACCTACCTACTCAAAATATGAATAACACACCGGCTAATAATTATGTATATGATCAAGGTAAGCTGCAACAACTTCACAATGGAATCTTTGCATTAGCTCAAGGAGTTTCAACACTTGATGGTCTTAATAATGATCTGCTGACTCAATCCTCGCCATATAATACCAATCTATCGGATTATCAGGCATTGATGCTGCAGTACTATAATGCATTACAGAACAAAGCAAAATTGGACAATGCAATCAGTATGATAAATCAAGCGACGGCATTAATTAATGTAAACCCCTATGCATCACAGTACGGGTATGCTTTCAATGCGGATGCAATGGGGCAATTGAATCGGGGTGTGTATGCTTTGGCTCAGGGAATGGCTGGTTTAAATGAATTGAGTCAAAACTTTACAAAGCAAATGTCTGATGCAACAACAGGAGTATATTCCCTATCAAACGGGAGTTCGGTGATGGATATGTCAAATGGTATGAGTTCCGGATTTTGGGGAAATATCAGCACAGCGACCATAATTAATATCGTATTAGGACTGTTTGTAATTGGATTGTTTGCTGGAATAATCGGAGCTGTGTTTAACTTATTTAAACCAAGAAATAACCCCAGAGGGGTGATGTAGATTGCAAAATGCTATTTACAGAGATCCTATAATAAAAGCATTGGTTATCATTATTTTAGGTACGATAACATTTGGTTTACTTTTTTATTTATTTACAGGAGGAAGTACAATGGAACACACGGGGAGCAGCACGGATATGGGAACGATGAATGGATCAATTTATTCCTTTGATGGATTTTTGGCAGGATTGTTGGTATTACTGGTTAAGCTCTTGATGGTAGCTTTGGTGGTAGCAATTATCATTGGAATTATAATATGGATTAAGAATAACTTTTTCAATAACACAAATTCTCAGATCATGCAGACAATAAAAAATGATCCGATTATAAAGGCAGTTTTAGCGATAACGGGTGCTGTTTTAGCAATTATTCTAGTCTTGAGTCTCATTGCAGGTTTAACAAACCAAGGCATGGGATTTGGAATTGAAAATGGATCAATGATGGGTTCTTATAATTCAGCTATCAGTATTTATGGGATTTTATCACTCTTCATAAAATTATTATCATTTATATTTATCATTTCTTTGATGCTTGCTATTCTGGCATTTCTCAAGAAGCAGTATGATGCAGGGCTTTTTAACATTTCAAAAACCGGCGGAATTGGTGAAATGCCGAAAAAAGAGAACACTGCGGAAGAGTAAAAGAAAGGACAGTAGTATAAAAATGACTGTTAGATTCGATTTTGTAATTCATTGGTTATGGACCATTGTGTTTGCTGGACTGGTATTAAGTGGTTTGTCTATGGTGGGAGCAAAATCTGGTTGGATATTGAACTATGATATTGCTTCTGCTGATTATATACACAGAGTGCTGGCAGCAATTTATGTGGTTCTTACTTTTATAGTAGTTATGTTTGAGGTATTCCGTAGCATTAAGAATGATGACAAAAAGCTGGCATGGTTTGTAATCGGCAAAACCAAGTATCAATTATTCACTTTCATTACGACACTTATTTTTATCTTAACCGGCATCATAATTTGGGTATGCATGGATACTAATTTGGCAGCAGTGGCATTTGCGCTTTTTATACATGAGAAACTGACCTATCTGGTAATGGCCAGTGTTATCTGGCATATTTATGTTAAGTGCCATGCTTTGGTAGTCACTAAAAAAACAAAGGCTAAAAATGTTTCTGTTTAAAATGAAGGTTTGGTTTAGAAGAGGGAGGAAATAGAAAATGATGCAAAAACCTTGGTTCAAAATGTTTATCTGGATAATGGCATCATCCTTTTTCTTCTTTGCATCAAGTGCAGTAATCTCATTATTCAGCCCCGGACCATCGGAAGAACAGGTAATGAAATTTATCGCAGGCATGATGAATGCTATGGAAAACTCGACAATGGGACTATCGATGACCATTGAGAATAATTCTGAGTTAAAACAACTAATAGGACTGTCATCAATTATTATAATCCCAATTGTTGCAATCGCCGCTTTTCTTGGTATCTATATCCGGATTAGCAGGAGGAAAGATAGTGCTGGATAATAAGAAAATATATTTTTGGCAATTGACTTTTATTTTTGGCTTAATTACTTTCCTCGCTTTAATTTACTCTTATGGGAACGATCAGGGCAATCAATCTCAGATGATGAGCGACACTATGGGAGAACTGATGGGCATGCATTTAAACAATGTTACGGTAAGCGATTTAATATCACAGCAGGAGCAAATGGATACAATGGCTCAAAGTCAAAGTCAGGCTCAAGATATGAGCAGCCATCACAGCGGGACGAACAGCTTCGTAAGTGCAGTCCACTTATTAGCCATTGCAACTATCGTTATATTACTTCCGTTTATTATTGCCGGAACGGTATTTTTAGCTATTATTTGGCTTAAGTAGGAAGGGACTAAGGAATGAACGTTCTTGGAAATGCAGGTTCAATATACATGATCGTACTTATTTTTCTGCTGATTGTAGGGTTAGGGTTGATCATAAGGGGTTTATTTCAAATTATAATAGGAGCCAATCAGAAAAAAACGAATAACAATGGAGGTGGTTTTGTGCTAAATCAAAGTATAGGTTGGTTAAAGCTTTCAATTATATCTTTTATAGGAATTGTCATAGGACTAATGCTGTTGAGTTTTATTGCACCATATGGAATATACGGGACTTCAATGACGGGCATGAATACAAATGGCGGCAATTCAATGGTGACTTCGTCAACGGGTAATATGGCGTCTCACTCCAGTTCGAATACAACTGGAAACATGAATAACTCCAATACCCAAATGGGGAATATGAGCACACCAGTGATTCAAACAAGCGTCAGTTCTGCTAATAGAAATGATATTATGCAGATGTTAAATCAAATGCAAATACAGATTAACCAACTACAACAGCAGATGAATTCTGGAGGATCATCCAGTGGGTCAACTGGAGGTTCATCCGGAGGCATGGGCATGATGTAAAGAGCGTGGGGAAAAATCAATATCAAAATTTAAAGGCAGTAATAACGGCTCTACAATAAATGTTGGGGTGACCACCGAGAAAACGGTGATTACCCTGGCA
>CAZTEH010000053.1:0-26599 GCA_964612345.1 uncultured Oscillospiraceae bacterium
TTTTCAGATGGGAAACAACACGGAGGTGTGCATAGAAAAACAAATCAAACCCAACGGTTTTGGGATCGATGGGTATATCCTGAAATTTACCTGTGCGTCGGGAACGCTCGAAAAATGTTTTTTCTCTAACCGATTCTCCAACGCTCATCTGACCGGCATCTCGGGGCTCTTTCTTCTTCAAATCCTTCGGGGCAATTCCCTTTTCTTTCTGTTCCAGCATCCGTTTTCCTCTGGCCACCTCTTCCGGCGTCAGTCTTTTGAAGGCAGGTATATCTTTCAATGTATCCAGCGATTCCTGGGTCAACCGTCCACCCGATTTACCAAGCTCCTTCTGGACCGCCTCTTTCTGTGCCGGCGAGAGCCTTTGATAGATTTCGGCCTGCTGCGGCGTTACCTGTTGCTTCGTAGAAGGCCCCTGGGTCACGCCGGGTATAGGCTGCACCATAATATTCGTCACAGGAGTGTCCTGAGCAAATATTTTCGGCACAATGACCGCAAAGATCATTGCCGAAATAAATACAGCGCTAAGACATAGACTCATGAGTCCCTTTTTCATTTTTCAATCCCCCGTTTTTTGCGATTTATTTTTTCATAATATTCCAGGAATAGTGCGGTGGCCATACCAACGAACAGAGAAATAATAAGTGCGATTAATGCCATTTGACTCCGTCGCGGTCTAATCTTTTTGTCCGGAGGCATTGGTGGATCTATGACTTTGAAAGCAAAATTTTCCTTAACCTCCGCCATCATTCCATTCTCGATCTGCTGGGCAATCATGTTATACGTCTTCTGTTTGATAAAAGGATCCGTCGTGCTTCCTAATTGTTCTTCAAGATATTTTCGATTGGTTGCCGCCACGCGTTTCATTTCACTGCTCATATAGTTTGTCAACGTGATAAGGTAGTATTCCGCAATCAGGGTTGCAAGCTTCGGGTCATGGAAATACACGGATATTGTGATCGTATTTTCCTTGTTATTCCGGATGATTTTAACGTTTTTTTCCAGCAGCCGCAAAGCGTCCCACATATCGGGGGTCTTGAGATATTTAAAAGGCGTGAACCCGGCTATACTGAATCCCTGTTTCCAGGTTTGCCGCTTTGAATCCCATTGCCCGTAAAAAAGGACCGGCATGAGATTATACTGGTCAATGACCTTCCGTCTGAGGATATTGGAATTAAGCAGGCTCACAATCTCCGACGCATTCGCTTGCGCGGACGTCGGGATACCCGGAAATCCTCCCAGTTGTTGGGCCAACGTTGACAACCCCGCATTACCGCTCCCGCTGTCTCTACTCGTTATAGGGCTAATCACTGCATTTGCCTGATAAATGTTTGTCATAAAAAGAGATAAGATGATTGTCGCAAAAACAGCTGTGACCAACATAGCGCCAATCATCTTACGACGCTTCCAGAGGATGTGACAAAAACAGAGCAGGTTAATCCACTGATCATGAGCATAATCGATGCCGGGACTGTCGGGAGTCTGTTTTGATATTTCTGTCATAATTTATTCTCCAATATTGATGATTTAAAATCAGATAATGACCGGTTGACCTAATCCTTGATAACCCATCGGGGGACATGAGGTCGCTCGAAGACTCTCAATATTACATAAATTGGTGCGGGGGATTTGATATTTACCGGTAAGGTATGTAAACTTGGAGATGCAGGTCTCCGTGCTATTGAATCTTTTCCTTATCTTTATCAATATAGACTTTGACGTTTCTCCCGATGACGTCGAAAAGAGTACTGAAGTGCACGATGTCCTGAGCCACATCTCGTGTCCAGGGAGAAATAGATGTTTTATAGGATGTCCTGGAATCCTTGCCCAGAAATGCTCTGAGGGGAATACTGAGAGCAATTCCTTTATCATGGTATCCGATATTGACTTCATCCCGAAAAATAGACGTATCCGTAATGCTGTACCAGGCGGAAAGGACAATCCCGTTAAAATTCTTGGATATGGTGATGACTGTTCCGCGGTCGCCTGCGAGAAACTGACCATTTTTCAAATCGACGTTCACGTCCACCTCAGGAATGTTCAGTCGAATATTAAAAAATCCGGTGACATAATGATCTTTCCAATCATCTTGTTTCAAACTGAAAAAGCTGTCCGGTTCCCGTTTTTTCACGACACTTCCAGATAAGCCGGCAAAGAATCGTCCGTCCAATAGCGGTTTTGCCACTTCCCAATCGATACCTGCATATTGCTCTTCCAAATAACCCACTGTGGCTCTTCCAAAAATATTATAGTGGAATTTATGGATCTGATTAAACAGCAACGACCCCATTTCCAGTTTCTGCTGCTGGTAGAGAATGAGATCCGTTCGCACGGGCGTTGATGTCGGGGTATTGGAAGAAGACACGGTATTAATGGGATACCATAATAAGCTTCCCGCAAAAGTACCGCCCTTCCAGGGTGTGAGCAGAACCTCCCCAGAGAATCCCAGTCGATAACTGAGGAAGCCCGACGGGTCATTTACGAACAATTTTAAATCTGGTTTCAACGCATAATCCAGATAACGTTTATGATGTTTTTCAACATCGAGATTCTTCAAACTATTTGTTTTAATCTCTGACAGATAAATAAACTCATTTGTGCTAAGTTCTTCATTAAAGTATTCCCGCATATCGGCAACATTCGTTATAAAGGCCAAAATGGGGATACCATTTTCGGTCAAAGTCAGACGAAGTCTCGTGAAATTAGCCTCGGGGTTATTTGCAATAATTCGATTGACGACAGCAAGTGCCACCCCGACGGCCTTCATGTTAAAATAGTATTTTCTGTTACCAGCCTCTATCTGTAATTCTTCACCAACCTTCTTAACAGCAATATCAATGAATCCGGATTCATAAAGGCCATTGATAATACGATATTCCAGCGGACTCTTCACAGTTCCTTTCCGCTCCTGGTATGGATGATCGTAAATTGGAATAAAAGGCTCACTGAAATCCACGGACATGGAAACATTTACTGCGATCTGCTCGCCGCGTTGCCAGCTTAGATCCGCTTCCAGCCAATTCCATGGCTTTAAGCGGATACCGAAATTAAAAGGCGAAGGCACCCCTGCCGTAAAATATTTCATTTGGGCAGGGTCAGTTGTCTGTCTCTCATAGTGTATCGGACTGTATTCCGCCATAAGCATCAACCAGTTCGTGGCGGCAAACTGAATACCTCCAAAAAATTGTCCGTCTTTTCTCCATGAGGAGTTATCCGTCAATATCTCCATTTTAATACTTTCTCCCGATGACGGCAGTGGTTGTTTTCCATAGCGTCCGTTACCAAAACCCAAGGAGAGATCAAACGGATAAAACTGCTTGTTTGCTACGATATATTGCGATGGATAAAGGCGTGTCCCGAAAGGATCCATAATGCCCAAGGCCAGGGCGGGCCACCATTTCCCTTCCGGAAGGAACTGCCACTTTATTCCGATGCTCTTGTCCTTGTAATTTCCATAATTTGCAGTTAAGGCCGGAAAATCCATAATTTCCGTTATTCCGCCGATAAACTCTAAACCCTTAATAGGAGTGACGGCGCCGTAATAATAATTATAGGGCTTAGCTGTCGTAAAGCCAACTCTAAACCTTCCCTCCCGCATGATCCTTGCTGATGGCGTCTCCATGAACCCAGTTCCGCCCCAGTTAGCTGGTCCGGTAAAGGGATCGTCATCGGCGCAGACTTGACTCGCCGAGGAAATAATCACTAAGATAAATATAAAACAGGAAAGTCGAGAGATTCTGCGTTTATCAATAGAGGCCAAAGAGTCTGTTCCACTTTTTCTTTTTCTTAAGATCGAAAACAAAGAGTATGGAACCTCTCACTTGCGTCCGTTAACTGACCGGTGTGCCTGTATGAACCGTTCCAGTAAAACGTCCGCATCTTTTTTTATGACATGCAGATTGCCGATATTAGCCACTCCCGTAATATTGATGGACCACGTGTCAGCCAGTGTTTTGACTTTCGGATTGATCTCCAGGGACACGATCTGTCGTAATTCAAGCTTGATATCGTAGGCATACCGGTATTTTTCCGTCTCATGGGTGTTGATATTGATATAGAGTGCAGGCCTTCCCGTTGTTTTGAGCCATTCATCGCGCGACATCGTAAGGATTCCTGCAGTATTCAGTCTGGTTTCGACGTCCCGGTGAATCTGTGCGGCGCTCAGTCCGGCGTTTAGTGAATGTTTTTGGATGTTGGGTTGTATGTTTTCTACCAATACATAAATACGCTGAAGCCCCGCCAGTGTCCCTCGACTCACATCTGAATCCTCGGCATAGAGTGGTGTCGATAAAATCATAGCTATCATTGCGCTAGTGATAAATAGTTTATTTTTAAACCCCATTTTCTTCACCTTTCATTATGTTAAAGAGACCATCCCTGCTGATCATCTTGCCCCCTTTCCAAATAACACCGTTCTAACTGTTTTGGCAATGATAATTAAATCCAGAGTCAATATGACGTTCTTGACATAATAAAGGTCATACTCCAGCTTAGCTAATGCATCTTCGACTGTTGCGCCGTAAGGATAATTGACCTGAGCCCAGCCCGTGATTCCGGGCCTGATGGAATGGCGTAAACTGTAGAAAGGAATTTCTTTTTTCAGGTTCGCTACAAACTCCGGTCTTTCGGGCCGGGGACCGACAAAACTCATGTCGCCTTTTAATACATTCCAAAGCTGAGGCAGTTCATCAATGCGCAACAACCGGATAACCTTTCCTACACGTGTCACGCGAGGATCGTTTTCCTTAGCCCAAACCGCTCCATTTGCTTCCGCATCGATTCTCATGGAACGAAACTTAATTAGCCCGAAAGTACGCTCATCCCACCCGACGCGTGTCTGATGATAAAAAACGGGACCACGGGATTCCAGTTTGATCAGAATGATTGTTAAAAACATAAAAGGAAACGCAATAATAATGCTGATTACCGCCATGACCTTGTCAAATATCTTCTTAAGCTTTGTATTGTACATATTGCGTTTGACGCCGGAAATGTCGGCAAATCCCAGCCACATATTGGTTGTATGCAGAACCGGAATTGTTCCGAAGAATTCCTCATAAAAAGTCGGCATTTCATAAACATTGACACCGCTGAATTTCACTTCGACCAGTTTCTGAAAAAAGACGACGGATCGTTTCGTGGTTACAGCGACGACTATAAAATCAACACCATATTCCTTGACAAGGGTCATCAAATCCTCTGTTTTGCCGAGGATGGAATAATCGCCGCTGGTCTTACCCTGTTTATTCGGATCGTCATCCGCAAAACCGACCATTTTAAAATCATGTCTCGATTGCAGCAAGTGGCATAGCGACTTGCCTGCCGCGCCGGCGCCCAGAATCAATACTTTCTGCGGGGTCGCATAAACAAATAGCGATATAAACACAAACCTCCATAAAACCAGAAATACCAGCGTCCAAAAGCCGCTGATGATTAAAATAATCGTGCTGTAAGGGCGAAGATGGAAAAGATAAAAGAAAGAAGCAACAATCAGATTGGCAATAAAAACGGCTAATAAAAACCGCAGTACATAGTTTGTTTTTTTCGGATTCCGATCAATGTTGTAGAAATCAAATACGTAAAGAACCAACAGGTAAATAATAACGGCAGCGAGGTCGGATACCCCAAATACTATCGACGGATCCAGAATCACGCCAAAACGCAATACCGGCGCCAGATAGAAAGAGACACAGATCAGCGCAATATCGCCTGCAAGCAGGAATAATTGTTTAGTGGGTAGGAATTTCAACTTACAATGTTTAACTCAGATAATATGATGCTTTAAATTTAGACAATGATAAATAATCAACTGCTCTAATGAACGCTATCTTTTCTTCCATGATATCCAACCAGGTCGTTCAATCAAGTGAACCGGATATTTCACATTGAACCATTATGTTGATTAATTCGCTGAAGTTTACAGAATGCCTCCATTGAAGCTTCGTCCTTGCTAAATCCGGATCACCGATTAAAGTTGTTCCGAGAGGTTTAGCGATCAGACTTGCATCCGTGGCAACATACTTTTTCCAATCAATATCAAGTATACCGGCAGCGCATTCCAGGAAATCTTCGACGGAGTGTCCCTGACCTGTTGCAAGAATATAGTCTCCGGGTACATTTTGCTGAGCCATGAGCCACATGCCATAAACATAATCTTTGGCATAACCCCAATCCCTCACAATGTTTAAATCGCCAAGACTAAAATGGTTCAATTCGCCCTTTTTACACTTCAGCAAGTTGGAGATAATTTTTTTTGTAACAAATTCCAGAGACCTGCGAGGCGATTCATGATTGTAAAGAATGGCAACGGATAAACGGAGATTATGTTTTTCTCTCATGTAAGATACGAGATTACTCGATGTAATCTTCGAGAGGCCGTAAATAGACTCCGACTTAAAAGCCATGTTTTCATTTTGAGGGAATTGGGTCAACCCATCATACATCAGACAAGATCCGGCAAGAACAAATCTCGTCTCGGGAGATGAGTTCCGTATCGCATAAACCAGATTCAACGTCGACAGTACATTATTTTGATAAAGGCTGCGATCGATACGATATTTTTCTGTATCCGATATTTCGGATGAATAGTGGGTAGCGGACAGATGGTAGCACTCGCAGGGTTGAAGAGATTGGAATAAATCATCCACTTCGTCAAATGAATTCATATCGCATTCATGCAAAATGACATGAATGTTCTTACTTATCAGATACTGCCGGAACCTATCCGCATTCCTGCTTAGCGGCATTTTTTCAATACCATGCACTTCATAGCCCTTTTCGCAAAGAAGCTCAGCAAGGTAACTGCCATCCTGACCAAGAATACCTGTAATTAACACTCGTTTTTTTTTCATCTGCGTCTCTTGTCCTATTTGCCGATGACTTCAATCGTAGGGAGAGGGAAAATAAACTTAACTCCCTTATCCAGCATCTCTTTCTCACGTTCAACAAACTCTTCCTTAAAATGCCAGGGCAATACAAGATAATAATCCGGTCTCATTGCACGTGATTCCGCTTCACTTATGATTGGAATATCGGTGCCAAGTGTAAAGGCACCATACTTTTCCGGGCTACGCTCTGCAGCATAATCAATGATCCTCTGATCTATCCCGCACCATTGCAGGATTGTATTGCCTTTTGTGGAAGCCCCGTAAATATGGATTTTCTTACCGCCCTTCTTCAACTTCCTCAATAGCCCGCTCAACTCCTCCTTATGAAGGTTGATGCGATCCTGGAAGTTCTTGTATGGTTTATTGTTATCCAATTCCATATCAAATTCATCCTGCCTTAATTTCTTGATATTCTGAGTGTATTGATCATTCTTGTAAGTGAAGTTACCTGCATGAACTGCGTAACATCGCAGGCTGCCTCCATTTATATTATTGAGTTCGGCATTCATTATTCTCATTCCCGCCATTTTCATTATGTATTCAATAATGGCCAGACTATAGTATTCGAGATGCTCATGACAGATAGTATCATAGGAATTCATTCTGAGCATCGTCGGCATATATGACATCTCAAATACCCAAATCCCCTCGGCTGCCAGAACTTTTTTTATCGCTCTGACAAATTCGATAGGGCTTTCCAGATCATAGAACATGGCAATCGACGTCACAATGTCGCATTGATGACCATTCATCTTCTTTGTCAGCTCCTCTGAAGGAAAGATATCCTGCACCACAGTAATATCGCCACCTATATCCCGCGCTATATCTGAAGGATCGATCCCATATTTCTCGTACGTCTTTGGATAGAAGTTGAGCAGGGTACCGTCATTACACCCTATATCAAGTACTCTCGCTGACGGCTTACCAATCATTGAGGTCGCCTGCTGTGCAATGTTCTGCAGATGTGACCGCATCGTGTTGTTGGTCCCTGAACGATACCAATATGCGGAATATAGAACCTCAGGCGGCACACTATGCCCCATCTGCAACAAGCCACAAGCTTTCTCGTCTCTTGTCGGGTCACAACGAAAAAGCGTAACAGGAATTTTCCTTTCGGAAGGCATCTCTTTGTCAGGTTTCACAAAAGACCCTTGTAAATATTGCTCTCCAAGATCAATTACCGGCGTGAGATCCGGTGACCCGCATACACGACAAGTCTTACGATGAATCAAATGCATATTAGCCTCCTTTTTTTGCAATACTGTGATAAACAGTATCAATTTGATTAACGTGGGCTTCCCAACTATACTGCTCAGTAACCATTGCACGTGCAGCATTTCCCATCTTCTTCGCGCCTTCATAGTCTTTCAACAGCGTAATACAACTTTGAGCAAAATCTGTTGCATTGTCCGCAACGGCCACGTTTTTACCGTTTACAGCCTTAATTACCCCCAATGCAGATGAGGTACAAACAACAGGTACTCCACACGACATTGCTTCCAGCAGCTTAATGTGCATGCCGTAACCGGATTGCATCGGCGCGATTGCCACCCGCGCGCCGGCAATTTCATCAGTCATCGATTCGACATAGCCGGTCACAAAGATGGTTTGGCCATCATGATATTTGCGAATCCTGTTTCCGGGATTGGTGCCGACAATCTTCAGTTTGACATCCGGCACACGGTGTCTGATCGGTTCGAAACAATGGGTTAAGAACCATTCGACGGCAATTTCATTAGGAGGATAGGCCATGTTCCCGGAAAAAATAATCGTCCGATTATCGGGCAGGGGCGACGTCCGCCTGTATAAATCTGTATCGATCCCCAGCGGAATCGATACGATATTCTCCGTGTTCAGGTAATTTGCATCGGCATCGGAAACCACGATTGAAGCATTGTAGTTATCCAGGATTTCTCTTTCGTAGCGCCTGATTCTTCTCAGTTCCTCGCCGTACGGAATTCTCCCGGGGCCTTTCAATAACGCGAGTCTTTTTTCCAGGTTCAATTGCATACAGTCGATCAAGTCCAGTACTTTGGGTTTATCGATCTGCCGGGTATATTGCGCCATGCGCAGCAGATAGGTGTGTACCAGATCAAAATCCACCGACTCCATGAGCCCTTTGAGCCGGCGATTAAATTTGGCGGAGCGGAAGTAAAGGGTCTGCAGGGGAAGCCTGGAAAAAGCATTAAGAAAAAGCACATTAAAGATAGATTCATATTTGCTGATCTTCACGGCTTCCAGACGGACGCAATATTGCTTGACCTGATCAAGGTAACGAAACTCTTTTTCATTCTCATAGAAGGTCAAGAGCGTGATCTCATGCTTTCGGGAAAGATGACGCAGACGGTTGAAGAGGATGACCTGGTCGCCTTTCAACGCCGGATAGGGAAAACGGGATGATATAAAAAGAATTTTCATTTGCACCACATGTGCAGCAATACGGGGTTTCCGGCGACTTCTTCAATGCCTCTTAAGCGGTATCGATATTCCGGAACGGCGCTTTGCACCAGATCGATCAGACGCCGGAAATTTTGTCCCTCATGGTAAGTGGTAAGAACAATTTTCGGTCTGCTCATCCTGATGGTTTTGAGAGCCCCTTTGATCATTGTTTCTTCAAAACCTTCCAGATCGGCCTTCAAATAATCAACGTGGATTAACTTTTCGGCAAACAGCGAATCGAGGGTAACAGCCGGCACCCGGATGTCGTTTTCATTGATGCACGCCTGACGGCAAGCTGAACTGATCGAGGCAGGCGACAGATATAAATGGCCCATGGCGTCCGAAAGAGCAGCGGGAATGACTGTAACATTATTTAAATGATCATATAATTTATGCAATGCCCGAACAAATACCGGGAGCGGTTCGATGCAATAGATGTGTTTGCAATGCCCGACATGCTTGAAAGCAAAGAATCCTTCGGAACTTCCGCAGTCCACGACAACATCCCCGTCCTGAACGTCCGTCTGGGCGATTTCATAATGATGCCAGTGATAGTTCAACATGCCTTCCGAAATAACCTGCGCCAGGCTATGATAGGATGATTCTTTCGAATAACTGAAAAGATTATTGAAACCCTTGATGGCATAGTAGGTAAATTCATCATCTTCATCTTTGAACTGAGCATATCTGGGAGCCACATTTTCGCATCTGGGGATCATCATATTCCTGAAGAGTTCAACAAGACCCACCCGTTGCCGCACATTTCTTCCCGTCAACCAGAAATGAAGAAGCTTTAATCTCGCGTGAACACCTGTTGAAAAATTACGCATGCTTTTCCCCTGTCGGTTTATCCGGCCGATCGCCCGGATTTATTCTTATAGATATCTTCATAGGTCAGGAGAGTTTCCTCGGCCATTTTGGCCCACGAAAATTTTTGAGCCTGCTTAAGGCCGCGGCAGCTGAGATCATTTCTCAAGGCTTCATTGTTCAGGAGATTCATGATTGCTGATTGGAACGCCTCACTATTCGCGGGACTGATCATCAGCGCGGCATTTCCTACAATTTCTGGAATGGACGTCACATCGGAAGTAATCACCGGGGTCCCGCAGGCCATCGCTTCGAGCGGAGGAATTCCAAAGCCCTCATACGATGACGGGTACAAAAATATGGTGGCACCATTGTAGAGAAGAACTAAATCATCGTCGGAAACGAAATCGGTAAAAATGATGTCTTTTTTGAAATCGGACTGGCGGACAATATCGTAAAACCCCGTATTCTTCCAGCTGGGAATGCCGACAATCAACAGATTTTCCTTTATTTTATTTGCATTTCTTAAGGCGATATATTGATGAATGACGAATTCAGTATTTTTTCGGGGATCCAGGCCGCCTAACGTTAATATGTAATTGCCGTCAATCCCGTATTTGCCGTGAACTTTGGCCAAAGCGAATTGCTTATCCATGCATCCATAATGATCATTAGCAGCCTCATAGATTGTTTTTATCCTCTCCTGGGTAAGGTTCGGGATGTGATTCAGAATATCGCCTTTAGAGAATTCCGAGACGGTAAACACCATGGAAAGCCGCTTTACAGTTCTTGGAACGATGGCCCTTCGATAAATTCTGCCGGCTCTTTGATATAAAGACGTGGATTTGGGCAGTTCAGAATAATCTTTCAGAAACATCACATCATGGATCGTCGAAATCAATTTTATTCGTGAATGCAGAAATAACGGCGCCGTATTCCCGGTGCAATGCAGAATATCAAGGGCGTCTTTTTGGGCCTGGCGCGGAAGGACGATCTGCTCCCAGATGAAATAATTTTCCGGTCTTAATTTCTTAATTTGAAAATTTTTTTGTCGTGGAAGGTCTTGTCCGGTATCATCGTGATCAACATAAAGGATATATTCATTTTGGAAATCAATTTTTGAAAGATGACGGATCAGTTTGAGCGTATAATTTCCAATACCGCGTCGATTATGGACAGCAAAGCGTGCATCTATTCCAATTTTGAACATACTTACTCCCTGTTATAATAAATCCATAAATAATCGCAGACATTCCAAGCGATGAGAATGCAGTTATTTCTTCCGTGATTATTTTATGATGATATAGAGAAATCTTGCAGCACTAAAAACTTTGATGGGCTGATTCTATATTGCGATAGCATTTATTTATCATTCTTTTTAAGATAAAGATTAACATATCCCTTGCCAGCAATTCTTCTGACGGAAGATTTAATTATCTGTGTGAGGGAAGAAAAATCTAACCTGCACATATCTGCTGTACAAATTTTGATGCCTAAATTATATATTTGAGGCATACTTAATAAGTCAGATTTCGTAAAACAAAGCGGATGATGCCGCTCAAGATATATGCCTATGTTGCTAAGAATCATCTTTATTTGTTTATATATTTGACTATGAAAATTGACATTCAAGCATTCAAGTATATTATGCCGTCATCCTTCGTTATCCGGATGATTTCATTAATAACGGCGCGTGCATTTTCAACATGATCTAAAACATTATGACACATTGTCAGATCAAAATATCTATCAGGAAAATTAATTTTTTCGCCCTGGGCTTTTGAATATTTTACGTGCTTCTTTTTTCTCAAGTTGATAATTTGTTTATTGCAGCAATATGAGTCATGAAGTGGATCAATGCCGTAAAGCTCTGGATACGGAAATCCCCAAATTAGTCCAATCGGTCCGCAACCTATTTCGATAACCCTTAAATCTCTATTCTTGCTAGTATCGATAGTTGATACATTTTTCATAATGATGTTTGCCAGAGCTACAGATCTTTCCATATCCAGCAAAAAACAATCATTCTTGAGATATTCCGCTTCAAAATATTTCTCTTCACCTTTCTGCGCAGAAGACCATTCTCTTTCCATATTATTACATCCTTGATTCGTGTATTAAGATAATTTCAGCATCGTGCTGAAATTATTTTTCCCAGCAATAATTTATCCTATTTCATCCGTTAGACGGATGACAGCCATTTTTTTATTAAGGATGATTTCGGTAATGCGTTAGAAATATTTAAAAATGAACGATACAGAAATAGTATAATGATTTCGGCTAAAAAATAAAAAGTTAATACATAGAATGAACCTCTTATCAGCTGAAGAAATTGGATGGAAAGAATTGCCAGCAATAATCTATCGGTTTTGATGTCTGACATTTTCGAATGAAACCAGTGTATTAAAAAGCCCAATAATGCACCAAGCCCAATTAAACCTGTTAAACCAAAGTGGGCGTACGCATTTTCCATTCCAGATGGAACCACTGAGCCCACGTAGGGGTACAGTGAGGAAAATAGGTCTTGCATGTCTTTAAAAATAAGGTTTTCGCTGAACCTTAAGGAAGAGGGAATAAATTGAAATAATGCTGATAAATTTGACAATCCGAAATCATAATTTATTCCGCCCTGATTTGATTCATATGACAGTAATCCGGCTAAACTGGCAAATCCCTCAACATTTATACCATAGAACCAATCGACAAGATTTTCTATAGAAAAAAGATCCGCTACAAATCCAGCAGACATATCATGTTGGATATCTTCGTATTGAGGAATATAATGACGATACATACCAAACACGAAAAAAATAATAAATAATACTATCGCTCCGTATAATAAGGATCTCCTATTTATTTCTTTACGGCAATAATTGTATAAGAGTACTAATTGGAACAAAGTAAAAGAAACTAATATTCTAGAATTAATAAGAAATATTGCAATTACGAAGATAAAAAGAGAAATATCCATCCAATTATTTTTCCTGCCAACTGCGATATTATTCAAAGCCGGAAATTTTCCGATCCACAGCAACATAAGGAAAAAAACTAATCCATGAGTAAACGTCAAACCGGGATTGGTGATTGCAGCTTCAAGCCCTCCGGATGTATTAATTACAAGAAGCCCACTTAACAATATAAATATAGAAAATATAAAGTTATGTGCGCCTGGTGCTAAAGGCGGAGAAAGTAAATTGCATGCTTTAATATTTATTTTTCTCTTGCGCAGAGTAAGATAACAATAGGTTATTACAAAGACGATTGTCGTTAAGAACATATAGAAATTGGCGCGACGAAGTCCGTCTATATTTATCGTCTGAAATATATGTTGCATTTCTGATAGGTTATTCACTTCAAACTTATTCAGCATCCACCATGCTTGTCCTTGAACAAGTATCAACATAGTAATGGGAATCAGAATGGCATACAGATTTCTTCCCTGTTTACGGAATATCTCCCGAATAGGAATAGTCAAAAGCACAGTTACCTGAATATACAAGTATAACCAGTCAAGTTGAAAATCCATGTTAAACCATGCCAGTTGCTATAGTTCGTTTGAAGTTATAAATTCGGTGTGTAACCAATTTTATTTTTTATCGAGAATACCAGTAAATCTGAATTTTTCTTACCCAAAATTAATAACAAAAGAAAGTATGCATGAAAATGAATCTTTCTTCCCAATCCCATGCATCCCAATCGATAGTAAGTTTTTATAAAGCTATACATACCCCGTTGACGTTCCCGGGACAATATCGGGAATGAGTATTTTGCAATATCATCGAGAATTTTATTAAAAAATGAAAAGTTGTTTATTTCACATTCTTTTTTTGCGATGTTCAAAATCCCTGAAACCATTGCCAGTCTACTTGCCGCTGTATATTCTCCGGGTGTGAAATGATGTTTTTCTGCGGCTGAATGCCCGAAATCCGGAGGAATATCATTTCTACACATAACGATGGTCTCATCAATATACAGGGCGTCCATATCCTTTAAGACATTTATCGTTAGATACATTTGATAAAACAATGTGCCGTCATACTTGTCCGTGTCAATTTCCTGCGCTCTTTTTCTATCGATAACATATCCAGAGATCACCCCTACACGTCTGAACGCAAAGACAATCGCATCTTCTCCAGCCTGAAATAATTTATTGTTCGGGCAATAATGAACGACATGCTCAGTTCCAGTTTCATTAAACCACTCATAACTGCGCAATACTATGCCAATGCATTGGTGCGCGGATATCTGATTATTCACCAGTTTTAATGCTCCCGGTTTTAAAAGATCATCGTTGCCCATAAAAAAGCAATATTTACCTTTTGCAAGCCTGATGAGCTGCCTCAGATTACCGTCGTACCCAAGATTTTTGTCGTTTTCGAAATATTTTATTTTATTGTTTCCATATTTTTCTTGGTAGGCAGATACTATTTCTTTTATTTCTTCTCTTTCAGGACTGCGATCTTCCGATACGATGATTTCGTAATCATCAAAATCTTGCGATAGAATGGATTCCAGCAACGGTGCTAAGAATATTGCTCTCTTATATGCCGGTATGCATATGCTAAATGTTTGCATTGTTATTCCTTTTCTTCAATAATCTGCGCCAATAGAATTGGCTATTTTTTATATCAATAAGAGGCATTCGCGAGGCCCGATAAATTAAAGAGTAATACAGAACAGCAAGAAAGTTTAAGAAAGAACCGGGAACCTCGGCTATGTTTTTGGCAACAAAACGCGTCCAGCGTGATCTGATTTTCGAAGCAAGAAAGCGTTGGTAATCATCTATTGAGTATGCGCTCCTTGCTCGGTATGTCAGTAAAGTCGAACATCGCAAGTATGGCTCTTTCGGAATTATTAGTGCTTTGCTTTCATCTGAAAAATCAGTAAATGACCATATCAAATTTGGATATTTGAACATCCATATTTCAAATGCTCTGGCAGTCCATTCGGCATTTCCATAACGGATGACAATCAGCGGTTCTGCAATGACCAGTGTATTTGCGGGCAGACTATGTTGAAAAATGACCCCGACATGGATAAAGGCAGTGCCGAAGTATTTTTCTCTTTCTCTTTCCATCCATAATTGCTTTCTAATTACCACGCAGCCGATAAAAGACAAATAGCCAGCCATATCGACAAATAATTTTTCATTTTCTGTTGGCGTATAAATTATATTTTTTGTGATCTGCAAACGCTTTGTATCGATCATTTTTGAAAGATCGGCACTGCGCACTTCGGCATTGACAATGATCAGGCTATAATTATTGTTCAATATTTCTGCCAAAACCTTCTCCACAGCACCGGGTTTTAAAATGTCATCATCGGACATGAGCCAACAGTATTCGCCTTGCGCATACTCTACGGCCTTACAGAAATCCTGATCGACCCCTCCCTTGCACGGAAGTTGGATATAGTGAATCTGTCTGCATGACTGAATATATTCATCAACTACGGCCCGTGTATTGTCTGTCGATGCACCATCAACAATTATTATCTCCGTTTCATCAGTTAGTTGCGGGATAATGCTAAGTAGTGTTTCACCAATGTATTGAGCACGATTGTATGTTGCGATGCAGATAGATAAAAGTGGTTTTGTCATTATTTATCCAGTGCTTTTACTGCTTATAGAATTCCAAGGCGACAACTCCTTCACCCGGCAGTTCTTCAATAGATTCATAGCGGCGATATTCGCAGGCCATCATGTAAGGTTCTTTCCATATCGGATAATAACGATCCTTTCGTTTTTGTGCCGCATTCTTTTGAAAAGATCCGGCATATTTCTCTCCGTAAATTACCTGCTTCACTGGCAAGCCGGTTATCGTGAACAATCGTTCCGCCAGTGACCGTTTGTCATAAAAACGTTGCCAGAAGAAAAAATTATCCTCAGATGGAGGGAGAATTCCGTATTCGTCGCGATCTATATATTGTTCCGATACTCTGGCCGCACACGGCACTGTAATCAACAGCCGTCCACCTGGCTTTAAAAGCGACCACATTTTTTGAAGAGCGCGTCTATCATCTGGAACGTGTTCTAATACGGAAATGCTCGTTATGAGGTCAAATGATTCCTTAGGAAATTGCACATCAGCTATTACGCATTCGTGTAACTGGCATCTATCCTGTATCCCCATCGACTGAACCAACATTTTCGAAATTCGAAGATCCTTGACATCAGGATTTATAAGATGAGCAAAAGCCTGCGGATTTTTGTCCATAATAATAGTGGGAAACAGTCTTGGGGATGACACGTCAAGATACCTACCGAAGGATATTCCGGAAATGGTGTCCCAGAAAACATCAAACTCGAAATAACGCGTTGAATCCATGGGGCCGATTAAGCACTGATATATGAACTTGGCAGGCATCATATTATGCTGACTGAAAAGCAGTTTCAGTCCCAGTTTTGTACATTCTCTTCTGAATTGCAGACCCGGAGAGCCCTTCATGAATGCCGCAAACCAGTATAGTGGCGAAAAAAGCAGTCCCATCGCGCCAACTGTCGCTTTCTGCAGTGCAGTTGATTGATAAGGAGGTGGGACTCGAATATAACTTTTCTCAGTCACGGTTTATCTCCGATCCAATGGCAGTAAATTGCTGACTGATTAAGTGCATTTCAGAAGAGTACTTTTTTGAATCTGCCAGTCATTCCGGCTAATCTGCCTGTTGATTTTTTTGCATAAACTGCAACACGAATAAAGCGGCAATGTTAAGGTATATCTGGAATATCTGTTGTCTTCGGTTTGAAAACAAATAGTTGAGGCCTCGTAAATAGTCTCAATTTAACATGAACGTTAAAACAACGATCGATAAATTTTTCAATTCTAAAAGCAAATACTGTCAATTTTAAAAATATTAATATTTTGGTCATTGATGTGACTATTGCAGAAAATCTTGTTTTTTTCCCAGAAATGTTGCGGGCAATATAATTATGTTTGTACCTTGCAGGTATGATTTCCCGGAGGCTATACCCTGCCAAATCCATTAATTCGACATAAAGTGATGCCGAATAAGGCCACTCATACTGTCCATATCTAAGAACGTGAGGATGATTCATTAAGGCAGAATATAAATCTTCTGTAGTATTGGCAAAATACTCGTCAAACATTAAGAATTTTCCATGATCTTGAATCTTCCATCTAATTTCAGCACAACTTTTACAGACATTGTCAAAATGATGAACACATGCTTTCGTAATGATCAGATCATACAATTCATCTGATTCATACCAACTATCCAGATTATTCCATATTGTTACACCGTATTTCTCGGCATAATCGGTAATAAAGCCGGTGCCGGTTATCCAATCTTGATTGGGCTCCAGAATATTTATGTTACGGAATCCTGCTTTGGCCAGCGCCACGGCAAGAAATCCAGGACCAGCGCCCACTTCGCATATCTTGATATTCCAGTCATATTTTGCATGGCGGGTAATCTCTTCAAAGAGTACCTTAAATTCCATACTGTTGAAAAATCGTTCAAAACTGGCTTCACGGTTCGGATCCAGGTAAAGAGTTTCTAAAATTGCTCTGATGTTCATATCTGTTTTAGCCAACTCTGTCTCTCGAGAAATTGTTTCCTCTTTCAGTGAAGAAGACTCCTTCATATTTCTCAGCAATGATTTTAAATATTTTCGTTTTTTCAACTCGTCCATTGTTTTCTGTCTTTATATCCGCATTATTTGATTCATATCGATCAAGTGAGATTCATTTTAAATACGGATCAAGGAAAGTCCTCTCTCTGTCAGCCAGTTCCTCGTTGCTGGAACGGCTACTGCAGTAAAAGCCATAGTGGCAATTGAAATGATTATCAGGTTGGTGAATTGCATCAATGGTGATATCTGGCTTTCCATCAATATTCGACCGAGACCAGCCATAAGTAGGCCTGCTGCAAGCGGGAGTCCTATGTCTTGCCAATACCACTGCCACATCTCATTATGAAGCAATCGCCGGTGCATAAGCGGAATCGAGAAAAGAAAGTCACACAGGTTGATAGCCAACCATACACTGGCTGCGCCGACGGCGCCATAATGCTTTGTTGTGTAAATGGTCAGCGGTACCATGACAATCAGGAAGATGATGCATTTCATCAAACACAAATTTGTCCAACCATGAGCTAGTTGCAGAGCGTAGGGAAGATACATCAGTCCATTCAAAGCAGCTCCGCAAACCAGGATGGTGACTATCATATGAGATTTCTCCGCCATTGCCGAATTGTGAGTCCAAAGAACAAGGAGTTCATAAGAGAACAATGCAACAACAATGGCAACAGGCATAATGAGAACTGACATAAACTGACAACTTTTGTGGTAGAGTCGTTTCAATTCTTCCTGGTCATTAAGCGATACCAGTTGAGTGAATCGCGGGTAAACGGCAAAGAACATTGGCGATATGAGACGACCAAGGCTCATCGCAATTACGCTCGCCAAAGCGTAGTAGCCAAACATTTCGAGAGAAAGCATTCTGCTGAGAATGATTTTATCTAATTGCGACAAAACTGCGCCTAGAAGCGTTATTCCACTGATACCGGCAGTAAACCGCCAAATTCTTCCCAGGATTTTCTTTTCAAAAACCGGCCGTTTCTCATAAAAAGGAAGTCCCCGCCAAAGGGACATGGCTAGTAAAAAAGTATTGATAATACTGATCACTATTTGCCATAAAAAAAATGCCTGAATCGTTGGTGATACCAACCATAAAAGCAAAACAGCACCGAATCCGCGTAAAGTGCTCACGCCGACGTTAACAGTGTTCAAAAGAACCTGTCTCTGAAGCCCTATGAGTCCACCGGCATAAAATCCGGCTATCATTTGCAGAGATATGGCAAATCCCATAATCAGAATAGCTTGCCTGATTGTTGCCGTGGACAATTGGCCCGGATTAACCCAGTGATGAGCAATCAAAGACGATAGAGCCATAATGACTATTCCAATGATAATGGATAAACACCAATAGATTATTTCCAGAGTACGGACTGTATTGCGCATATCTTGCGCTTTGTCCGGCAGGGCTGACAGCCTTGCCACTTCGCGATTGAGTGTGCCGCTTAATCCCATATCGAACAAGGAAAGCATGACTTGGATGGTAGTAAATATTCCAATTAAACCATAGGCTTCCACACCCATAAACTTGATATAAAACGGTATGAATGCTATAGCCATGAAAAACTGCCAGATATTCCCGAACAAATTGGCTGCGATGTTTTTTTTAAGAATAGTCATGGTGAAAGTAATATAGCGTTCTTGGGTTATGTTACTGCATAGACCATCAGCAAGTGACTGTTGCTTGGAAATGCATTATACGTCAGGTATGATACGATTCATGAATCGCAATGTTCATTATATCGTAAATATAACATCATCATATGCCCCCTCATAACCCAGTTCATCAAAGAAAATATCAATGGTATTAATTGGATAACAAATAAATTTCCCCCTGCGCCAAACCCAATAGTTCGACCAGATGCTCGACACGATAGAACAAAATTCATCTTGATTCATTCCTGAACGCTTAATTCCGTATGGCCATATCTCTGATACAACCGGAATTCCGGTAGACAAAGTACTCCTTGCTCCCATAAAGACATACCCTTCATATCCTTGAACATCGACCCACATAAGTGCAATGTTGCGCGTGAAAGAGTCGGGCGATCTTGCCAACAAGTTATCTAATTGATCGGTCTGAACTGTTATAATATTCCGTTTTGATTCGTTAAACAGTTCAGGCAAATCAGAATTGAACTGGTGGAAATTTGTGTTAATTCGATGGTCACCAAAGTTATCGTCACTTAACTCAAATTGAGTTTCACCTTTCTGATACGAAGCAGCAACGGGCAAGCAGACAATCCTCTCTTTAAGTCCATTCAGAGCCACATTTTCTTGAAGCAGTGAATAATTTTGTGGATCAGGTTCAATTGCTATAGCTTGCTTTACTTGTCCTGCGTGGAGCATACCTATCGAAATAATGCCAATATTAGCGCCGATATCTATGACAGATCCTTCTCCTTTTGGAGGACATTTATGAATACCTCTGAGAAATATCAGCGCATTTGTAATTAATTCTATTTGATATTGGCCATAACAATACAATTGTTTACTAATATCGTTATCTGCAAATAATATTTTATATATTCCCTGTTTTGTTGAAATAATATTATATTTACGGAATTTTCTGTTGATTTCCCAGGAGAGAAATCTCCACTCCGTGTAAGCACGAGCTATCGCCTTTGTAGCTAGACGCTGTAATCTCATAGAATTTTACACCTTTCGCTTTTATAATAGTGAGTAAGAAGCTATTTTATATGGATTGAAAATTCGGTAATGAGAACTAATAATTCAAGTCGTCAAACTTGTGCAATTTAAAATATCGTGACTTGTCTATTAAATTTTCTGCATTTAATACTGCAAAGAGATGATGCCGGAGCTCCGGCATTCCTAACCAATTCAATATACTGCAATTTGAAAGAATATTAATAGATTATTTAATACTTTTCTTTGCCTTCTCCTTGAAATGCTTTTGTTTTATAAGATGACACTAACCCGGAAAGAAAGGCATCGATATGAATTTTGAGATTAACGAGCTTGTTCTGTAAATGGTTTATACCTTCCTGATTGCAGCCGGTGACATCACAATTACCGAGATTATTTTGCAGTTTATCAACCATGGCTCCCAAGGATGCAAATAATGTTACGTCATTGATCTTCCTTTTTCCCCGCCGCGAATTTTTAGCTTCCTGACGCATACCTTTATAGTTATTATAAGCTGTGATCATGGCTCTTTCTTGCTTCTTTCTGGAAATGTTGATGAGAATTTTTTTCGAGATTAACCGGTCCCCACGGCAATCATCTCTTATTTCCCGTGGCAAGCGATTAATCAGGAGAATATCGGACAGGGTCGTTCGCGCTTTACCGATAACTGAACTTAGCTGCTCGTGTGTGTATTTCTGCTGTTCCAGGAGTCTTTGCAATGCTTCTGCTTCTTCCACCACCGTCAGGTCTTGACGCAACAGATTCTCAATGAGCGATATTTCTGAAGAATTGCCATCAATGTAAAGAGCAGGGACAGAACTCAGGCCAGCCTTACGGGCGGCAATAATGCGGCGTTCTCCGGCAACAATAACCAGATTACCATCTTCATGCCGGCGAAACAGAATGGGCTCCAGGATACCGTGCTTCCTGACAGAGGCGGTAAGCTCCTCCAGTGCATGAGCATCGATAACTTTGCGTGGCTGATCAGGATCGGCGAGAAGATCATTGAGTGAAAGGTAATAAAGCCTTCCTTTCTCATACACGACATCGGTGTTCTCTGTCATTTCAGGGGAATCCACAGAATTCTCCTCCATATTATTTTTTCTTTTCGTCGGGGAGGTCATTTTTTTATTGTTTTCCGGGATCATTTGCTGATAAGCGGGCTGATACAGCTCCGCCCTCTGAATTACATATTGAAGATTTTAGTGATGGTATGCTTGCTGCGAGAATACTGATGATTTCTAAACTCAGTCTCTTAATGGAGCATTCTGTTTTAAAAAATCTCTTTGCTGTCCCGGTAAATGAAAAATGGTGAAAAACATTCTAAACTTGATGTTTGGAGGTATTTTAGAGGCGTGGAGAATATTTTTCTATCGGGTGTCCGCTGATTTGCTCTCAGGAATTCCCTTATTTATCATCGGGCATTTGGTTGAGCTTGAAGTTTTGCGCAAGGGATCTTACGCGATGGGTGGAAATTAAGGTAGCTCCATCATTTATTGAAATACCCTGCTAAATACAGCTTTGCACCGCATCCGACTCAATGATCATTCCTGTTTCAAGCGAGCCTTTCTAATACTGAATAAATACCATTTTATTCCGCAACAAATCCATAAATCGATACCCCCAGACACTCCAGCAATGCGGAATCTTCTTTTTAATCCATTTCCTGATTCTCGTTTAAGATATTCATCTCCGGGGATCAATCTTGCTCCCTATAGATAATTAACCGTGAAGATGAAATAATCTAAGATATAAATTAGTATAAACCATAAAAGTTGAAGGGCACACATGAACCAAGCCATATCTGCCGTTAAAATTGAAAGTCTTCCCAAGGTTCCTCTCGTCCTGGATGGATTGTCCAACAGGTTCATCCGCGATAGCCGGATCATTCCTATGGAGATGAAGAACAATGTTCTTAAGGTTATTATGGCAGACCCAAGCAGTCGAGAGGTCATTGATGCCCTGAAAGTAGCCATGCGCGCGGATGTTCAGATCTATTCCGGTGATGAAAAAGCGATTGAAGATTACATCGCGCGGTATTACGGTCAAGAGAGCCAGGAAATCAACAAGATCATCGAAAATATCGATGATAAGGGGTTTGAATATTCAGCAGATGACGGCGAGGACATCGGCCATCTCAAGGATCTGGCTTCGGAAGCACCCATCATCAAACTGGTGAACATGATCATCGCCCGGGCTCTGGAGAGCAGAGCGAGCGATATTCATGTCGAACCTTTCGAGGATGAACTGATCATCCGCTTTCGTATAGACGGCGTGCTTCACAATGTTGAGACAGCACCTAAGAAATTGCAGGCGGCCATTATCTCCAGGATAAAGATTATGGCCAAACTCAATATCGCGGAGAGACGTCTCCCTCAGGACGGCCGTATCAGAATCAAGGTCAGCAATAAGGAAATCGATCTGCGCATCTCCACTATTCCCGTTCTTTACGGCGAAAGCATCGTCATGCGAATCCTCGACAAGGAAGGAATCGTCATCGACCTCGAACGCCTGGGGTTTGCCGAGGACATGCTTTTGCAGTTTAATAAGCTGATTCAAAAACCCAACGGCATCATTCTGGTTACCGGACCGACCGGCAGCGGCAAAACCACGACCCTATATGGTGTTCTGGATAAGATCAATTCTCCCGAGAAAAAGATTATCACTGTCGAAGATCCTATCGAATATCAGCTCAAGGGGGTCAACCAGATCCAGCTCAAACCACAGATCGGTCTCAATTTTACAAATACCCTCCGCCACATTGTCCGACAGGACCCTGATGTTATCATGATCGGAGAGATCCGGGATCTGGAGACAGCTGAAATTGCCGTTCAGTCCGCTCTTACCGACCATTTAGTTCTCTCCACCCTGCACACCAACGATGCACCCAGCGCTATCACCCGACTTCTTGATCTGGGTCTGGAGAGCTTCCTTTTATCATCGACAATCAGAGGAATATTGGCCCAACGTCTCGTTCGGGTCATTTGTCCGCATTGTAGAGAGGAGAATATTACGGAGGATGCGATAGAAAACCTGGCTTTGTCCGACGGCCAAGTCCCCGTCACCACCTATCGCGGTAAAGGCTGTGAGAAATGCACATTTACGGGATACCTTGGCCGGCTGGGCATCTTTGAATTGCTGGTGATTGATGACAATATCCGCCGACTTATCCTCAAGACCACCGATGCAGTCGAATTAAGACAGATGGCCGTCAAACTTGGAATGAAAACTATTCTGGAAGATGGCCACACCAAAGTCAAAAACGGCATTACAACTTTGAGCGAAGTATACCGGGTAACGCAGGAGGTGTAAATGCCCATCTTTTCTTACCGCTCAACAACCATGGATGGAATCGTTGCCGAAGGCGTGATCGAGGCTGTCGATGAAAAAGCAGCCCTGGACAGGATCATCAACACGGGAGTCATTCCGCTGGAGGTAAAGGCGGCCGCGGTGAGTGGCTTCATGACCAAATTGAAGTTTAAAACCAATACGGCTGATCTGGTATCTTTCACGACTGAACTGCAATCTTTGCTGGATGCAGGATTGCCTCTGGACAAGGCGCTGAATATCCTGTCGGAAATATCCGAACATAAAAACATGAAAGTGACTATCCAGTCGCTGCTTAAATCGATACGGGGAGGAATTTCCTTTTCGGATGCGCTCTCCAAACATCCACAGATATTCCCCAGGTTTTATGTCAATATGGTACGGGCCGGTGAGGCCGGAGGAATTCTTGGGGTGACTCTGGAACGGCTGAATGAATATCTTGAATCATCAAAGGAACTAAAAGACCATATCATCTCCTCCATGATTTATCCGGCGATTCTTTTTGTGACCGGAGGGATTTCCATCATCATCCTTCTTACCTTCGTTCTGCCCAGATTTTCTGTTATTTTTGCCGAAGTCGGAAACGCTTTGCCTGTTTCAACGCAGATTCTTTTGACTCTGAGCGGAATGCTAAAATCCTATGGATGGATATTGCTGATTTTGATGATCGCCGGATGGTTCGCCTTTAAAAATTATATTGCTTCCGACAAGGGAAGATACAAGTGGGACAGCTTCAAACTGAAGCTGGTGAAAGATACCATCCAAAAGCTGGAAACAGCCAGATTCTGCAGGACGCTGGGAACCCTGCTGTCCAGCGGCGTTCCTCTGCTCCAGGCTCTGAACAATGCCCGGGAAGTCGTTGGCAATCGCGTCATTGCCCTGGCCATTGAAAGCGTGTCTAAAGGCACCAAAGAAGGACGAGGCATCTCTGATCCGTTGAGCCAGACGGGTGTTTTCCCTCCCCTGGCACTGTCTATGATCAGAGTCGGTGAAGAAACGGGAACCATCGATCAGATGCTGATCCGGGTTGCCGTCATTTATGAGAAAAGCATGAAGCAAGCCGTCAAGAGACTCATGTCTCTTTTGGAACCGATCATGATTCTTTTTATGGGATTGGTGATCGGCTTCATTGTTGTTTCCATGCTTCTGGCTGTTTTCAGCATCTCGGATATCCCTTTGTGATGAAGAATCAGAAAATATTCCGGAAACGACCCTCTGTGAAAATCAGCAATAAGGGCTTTACGCTCATGGAGCTCCTGATCGTGGTCTTTCTGATTACCATCATCCTGAGCTTATCGGCCTTCTTTTTTGCAGGTTTTCTGCCTTCCTCACAGTTTAACGCAACCGGACGGGAAATATCAGCCATGATCCAACGTACGAGGTCTCTGGCCCGCATGAATATGGAAAGCCATACTTTTATGATAGATCTGGACAACAGATCCTATGGCATCGTAGGAGTCCCGGCAAAAAACATTCCGCCGGGAATTTTAATTAAAGTGATCGATCCATTTTCGGGAGAGATCACTCAGGGAAAATATTCCATTGTTTTCAATCCAGGCGGTGCCATGAGCGGAGGAACCATCATCATCTCCCTGAGAAAAAGGACCCTGCAAATTGAGCTGGACCCTATCACCGGCGCGGTCTTAATCCATGACAAATCATGATCATATTCCTTGAATCCTGGAACGATATTTGATACTCATTCTTCGCCTGAATATGAGCAACATCCTGTTCCGCGCTATGCACAAACCTGAAGAAGGAGCAGTGTCCTCAGACAATGGATGATGGTATTTAAGCCAAAGGCTTGACCATTATAAGAAGCAAACCGATTTCTATTAAAGGTAAATGCTCATAAAATAGCGCTTAAAGATTCCTAAGATATTATTGATGTAAGCCTGAGAAGAGAATGAAAAAGCGGGAAAGGGCGGCGCAAGAAAAATGAAAACCACAGTTCTTCTTGTTGATGATCACAAAATATTCAGGGATGGCCTGCGAACTCTTATTGAGAAAGAAGGCATGGAGGTCGTAGGCGAAGCGGAAAATGGCAGAAAAACGATCAAACTTGCCGAAAAGCTGTTGCCCAATGTGATTATCATGGATGTCAGCATGCCTGATATGAACGGGATAGAAGCAACACGAAAAATTATCTCGGAAATGCCGCAAGTCAAAGTCATTGCTCTTTCCATGCACTCGGATCGCCGTTTCGTACTGGGAATGCTGGAAGCAGGCGCTTCAGGTTATCTTCTCAAAGATTGCGCCTTTGGAGAACTGGCCAGCGCTATCAAGCAGGTCCTGACCGGTAATAAATATCTCAGTCCCAAAATAGCAGATGTCGTTGTCAAGGGATATCTCAATAAGTCAAATGATTCTTCGGTCAGCGGTGGTTCCATACTGACATCGAGGGAAAGAGAGATTCTGCAGTTAATTGCTGAAGGGCTGACGGCAAAAGAGATCGCTGATCATGTATTTCTGAGCGTCAAAACCGTCGAAACCCACCGTCGAAATATCATGCAAAAACTGAATATGCGAAGCACGGTAGACCTGACAAAATACGCCATCCGTGAAGGATTGACCTCCCTGGATTCCTGACAGCCACTGCAGTGATTGACATGAATGACCTATGCTGCAAATCTTGAACAACCTTAATTCAAGCTATGGGGACTGTACATTACCGATACCTCTGAAACCAGCGACATCCCTCAGATCAGGGATTAATACGAGCCATAGAAAAAAATAAAAAAGGGTTTGCGGTGTTAATACCCGCAAACCCTTTTTTTATTTTGGTGAGCCCTGTCGGGATCGAACCGACAACCTACTGATTAAGAGTCAATAATCTGCTATATTTAATTAAATTGAAAACAATTGTATTTTTCATATATATCATTCAATTACGCTATTT
>CAZTEH010000054.1:0-25888 GCA_964612345.1 uncultured Oscillospiraceae bacterium
CGATGCGATTATGAAAACGCCGGAAAACTAAACCATGTGCGGCAGGAACCCAAAGAATGATTTTGAACTGGGGAGCGACCAGGTCTTTTACACATGCTTTGGGACCGGCATTGAAGTCGTAGACCTGGATACAGGGGAACGAAAAGCTTCGGATTCTACCGATCTGGGCAATTTGGCAAGGTTTGTGGACGCCATTCCCGAGATCAATGCGTTTACGACTGCGGTAGCTTCCCAGGAGGCTCCGGCTCATGTAAAGGATCTATATGAGGCAAGGGCGGTCCTTTGCAACACAACAAAACACGCGATTCTGGACGCGGAAAACGGAAAAAATGCGAATCTGGTCATCGACATAGCAGCAGCCATCGCAGGCGGCAAAGAAAAACTGAGAGAGCGGCCGTTTGTGACTCTTTGCATCTGCCCGAACAGTCCTCTGGAGATTCACGAGGGCGCATCGGAGGTCGTCATTGAAACTGCCAAAGCCGGGCTGCCGATCAGTATCCTTTCAATGGGTCTTGTGGGAGGAACCACCCCGGCAACTCTTGCAGGGACTTTGGTGGTGACGAACGCGGAAATCCTGGCCGGTGTTGTGCTGGCACAGCTGGTCAACCCGGGAAATCCCGTTATGTACGGCAGTTCAACGACGATCATGGATATGCAGTATGTCAGCTCGCCGGTAGGCGCTCCGGAACACGGAATGTTTGGTGCAGCGGTCGCCCAGCTGGGAAAGTATTACAAGATACCGACAAAGGTTGGAGGGACGTAGGCAGACAGCAAGTGTATGGATGCGCAGATCGGTCATGAAAAGACTCTGACAGGCCTGATGCCGGCGCTGGCAAAGACCAGCCTCATCTACGGCATGGGAATGATCGACATGGGAATGGCCGTCAGCTATGAACAGCTGCTGATGGACGCGGAATTTGTGCGTATGTTTAAAAGAGCAGAACTGGGAATTCAAGTAAATGAGGATACGATCGGCTTGGAAGTGATTGCCGCGGTAGGACCCGCCGGAAATTATCTGAACCAGAGACATACCTTAAAACACATGCGTAAAGAAATCTCAACGGCAAAGCTGATCGACCGAAAATCCTATTCTCTTTGGGAGAAGGAGGGCTCCCTGGATATGGTACAGCGGGCCAATAAGGTGGCCAAACAAATCTTTGCTGAGCATGAACCGGAGCGGCTTGCCCCGGAAATTTGTGAGAAGATCGATGCTATAATAGCGGAAGCGGAAAAATAAACCAATCAATTATAAAGCAGTTCCGGGGGGAGGGAGAACCGGAAGCGGCTCGCTCCCCCTACAATTCAACAGCTGCAGAAATCTTCATAAAATAATCATCTGGATTTAATTTTGAAAACAGATAGAACTGGTCTTGCTCATAGATGCTTCCATTTATTTTAAGGTTGTTTTTCTCTATATAATCTTTCAACTTTCTATATGCAGCTGCTAACGTTTTATAAGAGCCTCTATGATATAAAACTGCATACAGGCCGGCTGGCTTTCGCAGTATATTTGAGCCGGTCATCTTTCGTATCGGTTTGCTGCAGTAATAATCGGAACGAAAATTATTTTGTTCAAAGTTTTCCTTGAGAACGATTTCTCCGATGGGAAATACATTCCCCAATTTGTTATGATTGCAATAATCAGTTAATTCTTCTATCTGAAACCAATAGCTTTTATCATTCATGTCGTCTAGTGATGGAGTTTTAGTAATCACCATATACTCTTCTTCACATTGTTCCATATAAATCTCGCCTAAATTTACAGTGAGTGATGTTTCGATGATTCCGATCGTGTTATCTACAAACTCCTTCGTATCAGATAAGCGTCTTTGCGTTTCAATGAGTTCATATCGTTTCTCCTTCAATAAACTGAGAAATTCTTTTGTATTTTGCTTTGAGCTATACTTTTGTATTTCTTTCAAAGACATTCCGACCGCTTTTAAAGTCGTTATAATTTCAAAAACCATAACCTGCTTAGGGGAATAGTATCGGTATCCATTCTCACCAATAGAATCAGGTTTTAAAATTCCAATTTCATCATAATAGAAGATGGTGTCCTTTTTTACTCCGCATAATGAAGCAAATTCTCCGGTAGTTAAATATTTCTCCATAATTATTTTCCCTCTTGACTATGGGGTTACCGTATACTTTATTGTACAAGATAGGTAGAATGATTGCAAGAAGGAGGGGAGAATATGAAAGAAAACAAAAAATATTTCACGCGTATGGGAGATGGATCCGGAGTTTACATGACGGAAGAAGAAATTCGAAACGATATGGAAGACGGGATGAAAGATGCTGCATCGCGGGGGAAAATCCCTGAATTGACAGAAGCCGAACAGAAATACCTATTCGAGATCATTACGATGGAAGGAAATGTCGTAGGCGTTAAGAGAGGAATGGAGGTTGTCTCGACTTCTGATTCAGGCTGCTTCAAGCTGAACTATCAAGCCAATATCCCCATGGATCGCACGACGTCCGTACTGGTCAACGAGAGGGTTCTTTGTCTTGACTCCGTAGATATCGGTAATATCGATTACAGCTTTAAAACAGTGAAGCCGATCCTGCACGATGAAGCAAAGATCATGGAAATTGCACAGGCACAGGCAGTCTTTCCGGTCCTTTACGGAGGCATGCCGGATCTCGGCAGATATACAAAGCCGGACGGCCCAATTGACAATTGGTCGGAACTGCTGCCCATGGGAAAAATTCAGGAAGCCTTGGCCGCACAGGAAGAGGCGATTGAGCATGCGGTAAAAGATCTCGTGTATATTGCGGACGGTATGGCAGCCGCCGGCGCCGACGGAATGAATTTCGATACGTGCGGGGCATCCGGAGATGCTGATTTCCTGGCTGCATTGAAGGCGGTTGAAATCATAAAGAAGAAGCATCCCGACTTGGGAATTGAACTCGGTATGGCTGGTGAATTTGTCATGGGGATGCATGGCAAGCTGCAATATGATAATACAAGACTTGCCGGACTGTACCCTCATAAACAGGTCCTATTAGCAGAAAAAGCCGGAGCGAATATTTTCGGCCCCGTAGTTAATACAAACAGCAATCAGTCATTCCCATGGAATATTGCCAGAGCAGTCACGTTTATCAAGGCATGTTCGGAAGCAGCCAGCATTCCCGTACATGTGAATGTGGGAATGGGAGTCGGCGGTACGCCGATGGCCTATGTGCCTCCTACCGATGTTGTCTCAAAGGCTGCGAAGGCCATGGTAGAAATCGCAAAAATAGACGGATTGTAGATTGGCTCAGGTGATCCTTTCGGAAACGAAGCAACACAGGAAGTCGCCGCATGCATGGGCGGAATTCGCAGCGCCGGAGATATGGTATTGCGGATGCAGCTCGCGAAAAGCATGAGACTGAATGAAGCGAAAAAATACGTTGCCGAAAAACTAGGAGTCGATACAGAAGAGCTTGCAGATTGCTCGGTCATGCGGGAAATCCGGGAGACGTTGGATATAGGATATTCAATGCCGCCGGATGGAGCCGCCAAAGGAATCGAAGCGAAGTTTAAGATTTCAGAATTGCTGGGAATCAAGATCAACTCTGTGGAGAGATTTAAACAGAAAGCGGGAATATAAAGGAACAAAAATTCGTGAATCATAATAATCTGATAGAAGGGATTGATGAACTGAAGGAGGGATATAAACAATGGAAAGTATTATCGAATCCATCAGGCCTGAACTGGCAGTTCTGATCGCATTCCTTTATTGTGTGGGGCTATTCCTGAAAAAGTGGGATGGTTTCACTAAAGAATGGATGATCCCATATATCTTGCTGGCAGTCAGTTTTCTGATCACTCTGGCATATGTATGTATCTATCTGAACGAAGGATTCAACCCGCCGGTGATTGTGGCGGTTATCATCCAGTCTGTATTGATTGCAGCCGTTACCGTATTTGGTAATGAATTATTAAAACAAATATTGGACAAAAGAAAAGAATAAATCAGCAAGCCACCCGGGAGAAATCCTGTGGTGGCTTATAATTTTTATTCATAGTTCCAAAAAAGATCTGATACAAAATACAAACAAATCATTTTTTTTGTTATAATAACAATATAACGTAACACGAAAGGTGATCAGTATTATGGAAGAAAAAACAACAATGGCGGATTTCATGGATGAAATCGAAAAATCCATGAAAAGAATCTACAAAGATGATGTGTTGGATGGAAAAATCATATCTGTCAACGAGGATGAGATTCTTGTTAACATAGACTATACATCAGATGGTATTATTCCAAGAGAAGAAATGGTGGAAGACCATGATTACAAGGAAGGCGAAGAAATTTCCGTTTTAGTCTTGAATCCTCATGATGAAGAAGGTAATGTGGTTCTTTCTCATAAAAAGGCCGAGGAAATTGTAGGCTGGATCGATCTGGAAGAAGCTTTTGAAAAAAAGACGAAGCTCCATGTGAAAGTGACAGAAGTGATCAAGGGCGGCGTATCTGCGGTTTATCGAAATGTCAGATGCTTTATACCCGGTTCCCTATTATCCTACCGATACGTAGAAGATATGAGTACTTATATCGGCAAGGACATCGAGGTTATCGTTGAAGATTTTGACAGAGAGAATAAACGTGTTGTCCTTTCCAGAAAAGCGATTGAAACAGTGGAAAGACAAGGGAAAAAGGATCAGATGATGGATCAGCTTCATGAAGGTGAACTGCGTCAGGGCGTCGTAACGAAGCTGATGAAATTCGGTGCATTTGTTGATCTCGGAGGGGTTGAGGGACTCATCTATCTGAATGATCTTGCCTGGCATCGTGTTAACGATCCATCCGAAGTTGTTTCGGAAGGGGATCAGGTAACTGTTTATGTTGCGAATATTGATAAAAAGAGCGGGAAAATTGGTCTGGTTCTGAAAAAGGTGGAGGAAGATCCATGGCAGGGAGCTGCGGAGTACTATAAAGTTGACGACTTAGTAGCAGGCACCGTAGTGAGGCTCATGGATTTTGGGGCATTCGTTGAAGTAGAAGCGGGAATCGAAGGTCTTGTTCATCTGTCGGAAATTTCATCGGAACGAATTCGAAAACCTTCCGACAAATTGAAGGAAGGGGATAGGGTACAAGCCATTATATTGAATATCGATGAGAAAAATAAAAAGCTTAGCTTGAGCATGAAAGACGCAGAAGGGCAAGTGACAGATGGAACAGAACTGATTCAAGAAGAAAAAGGAAATACTCTTGGCGATTTGTTCGGGGATAAATTCAAGGACTTTTTTAAAAAATAACCTATCAAGTCAGATTCACTTTGAACGATTCAATCCCTTTAGCTTAACGCTATAGGGATTTTTTCCTACTGAAATACCTTCCATATTTTGTTCGTTTTCTATTGAATGGGTGTATGCTATACTTGCTTCACCTAATTTGGAAGGATGGATTGAAGATGAAAAAATATCAGCGCAAAGTTACCTTTGCAGTAACCCTTTCTTTTATTCTTTTTTAAAGACGGTTCAGTATTTATTCCTTCGCAGCGAACACTGACAGAATTGCGCCAGACGCTCGAACGAACCTAAAAGCGGTTACCATAACGAATACATCTGTTTTTCTTTCCTTGAATCCGTCAACGGATAATGTGGGTGTCCAATCGTATGAAATATATAAAAACAATTCATACATATCCTCCGCCACATCGACTACATACTCTGTCAATGGCCTAATGCCTACGACAACATATCAGTTTACAGTTAAAGCGAAGGATGCACGGGGAAATCTTTCGGCAGCCGGCAACGCCATAACAATAACAACCGTCTCAGCAAACGCACCTGCTCAGCCATCAAAGAAAATAGTCGGATATTATGCAGCATGGGCTTCCTATTCGGGCTTTACACCGGACCGGGTCGATGCGTCAAAGCTCACTCACATAAACTATGCCTTTGCCAATATTGGGTCGGATTTGAAAATCGCGATGGGATATCCCGATAAGGATCCAAACAATTTCGTTTTATTACAAGCATTAAAACAGAAAAATCCTGCTTTAAAAACTTTGATTTCAGTTGGGGGATGGACCTGGTCGGGGTACTTTTCCGATGCGGCTCTTACCGACGCTTCCAGAACCGTGTTCGCAGACAGCTGCGTTGCGTTCATTAAGCAGCACGGCTTTGATGGAGTCGATATCGATTGGGAGTACCCAGTAGGCGGAGGGCTCTCAACCAATATGAAACGTCCGGAGGACAAGCATAACTTCACATTGCTTCTGCAGAAATTAAGAGAAAAATTAGATGCGCAGGGTGTGATTGATAATAAGCATTACCTTCTGACCATTGCGGGGGGTGCGGGAAATGCATATCCAAACAATGTTGAACTATCATCCATTCATCCGTATCTCGATTACGCAACAATCATGACATACGATCTTCATGGTACATGGGATGCTTACACGGATCTTCATGCTCCGCTTTATAACAATACGGATGTTTCACCCCAATATAAAGCCAGTGTGGATTCCAGCATCAATGCCTGGAAGCAGGCATCCTTTCCAATGGATAAACTCGTAATGGGAATTCCATTCTACGGATATCTGTACTCATCGGTTAAGGACGTTAATCCTGGCTTGTATCAAACCTTCTCCGGAGCCAATTCGATCAGCTATGGTCAAATAGCAGCAAACTATCTGAATCAACCAGGTTATATCCGGTATTTCCATTCCCAGTCCATGGTACCATGGCTGTATAACGGCGCCACATTCATATCCTATGAAGATGTGCAATCCATCGGAATTAAGACCGAATATATCAAATCAAAGGGATTGGGCGGGGCGATGATCTGGGAACTCAGCCAGGATCCGAATAAAGTTCTTGGGAATGCATTGTATGAAGGATTGAAGTAAGACAAATGTCATCAGTTAAGGAAGGACATCGGACACGGCTGTGGACGTATGTCCTTTTTTTAAAAAAATGTAACTAAAGAAAGTTTTGTCTATGACGATAGATACAGTAATAAATAGCATAATTATCCAGAAAGGAAAACACACGATGTTAAACAAACTGAATCTATCGAAAAAAATTCTGATATTAATTGGAATACCAATCATTATTGCATTCTGTGTCACGGCAGTGGTAACTCTGAACTCGGTAAACAAATCCGTATCAGAACTTAATGTAAATGAATTGACAGCAAAATCCTTATCAACTTCTCACGAAATAGAGGTTCTTTTTACCAAATATCTGGAAGTTACCAAACAGATGGCGGCGAATCCTCAAATAGAAGATTTGTTTCTGCGAACAAATCCCGGAACGGTGATCACATCGGTAGACGGATTCCCTCAAATAAAAAAGAATTTGGATAATATTAAAGCTACCGATCCCGATAATATTGTGGTGTCTTGGATTGGTGACACCGATTCCAGCCAGTTCACACAGTCGGATGGATATACCTCGGGAGCCGATTATGTGATAACGGAAAGGGGCTGGTACAAGGATCTGATCAAGAAACAGGAAGCCTTTATCACAGAGCCTTATGAAGATACAGCAACAAAAATGATCATTATCAGTGTTGTCGCGCCGGTTTACAAAGCCGGAACCAAAGAACTGATCGGGGCAACCTGCATCGACGTATCGATTGATTCGATCAAAGCCATGCTGAAGGAAATGAAGATCGGCAAAACGGGGTTTTATATCATGACAACCGGAACAGGGCAGGTTTTCTATCATCCCAATGAAGAGTATTACAATTTGAGCGTAGCCGATACGAAAATGTCCGATAATATCAAGGATACCCTGCTGAACAAAACGGAAGGCGAGATCACCTATACCGTCGACGGTCAGACAATACACGGATACTCAACACCGATCGGAAACACAGGGTGGATGATTGTTTCCGGCATGCCGGACAAAGAATTCGGCAATACGTTCAATGCGGTCCGTGCAACGGTGATGATCATATTTGGCTCAATTTTGCTTATCATTATTGCTTTATTATTAATCATGTCCGACAGAATAACGAAGCCGCTGAAAAGAGCGGTCTATATGATTGAAGAGATGGGTAAAGGCCATTTTAAACAACGGCTGGATATTAAATCGGGCGATGAAATCGGACAGATCGCAGTAATCATGAATCAGTTTGCAGACAAGCTGCAGATGGAACTGATCACTACGTTGAATATGATATCCGACGGTAATGTTAATATTGAAATTCAATTGACAGACAGCGAAGATGAAATAACACCGGCTTTGAAGAAAACCATCGAGACCTTGAAAAACCTCGATGATGAGACGGAAAGCCTGATTCAGGCAATCACTGACGGACAGCTTCAGACGAGGGGCGATGCGGAGCAGTATTCGGGTACATGGAGAGAACTGGTTCTCAGCATCAATGGACTGATCGATGTCTTTGTCGCACCGTTCAGTTCGACATCGGAATACCTGAACAGAATCAGCAGAGGAGATATCCCTTCCATCATAACAGAAGAATACAATGGCGATTTCAATGAAATCAAGGACAGCATCAACGGTCTGATCAACGTTATGAACGGCCTTCTGGGTGAAACGGATAAGCTGATCAACGCTACCCGTGAAGGAAGACTCAGCACGAGAGGTGATGCCGATGAATTCTCAGGTGATTGGGGGACATTACTTAACGGCGTAAATGAAATCATGAATGCCTTCACTACGTCAATCGGTTTAACGGCACAATATGTAGACCGAATCAGCAAGGGTGATATCCCTGAAAAGATCACGGATACTTATTATGGTGATTTCAATGAAATCAAGAATAATATAAACAGCTGTATCGACGCCATGAATGGCCTGCTTGAAGAAACGAACAAGCTCATCTATGCGGCACAGCAAGGTCAGCTGGATATCCGGGGAAATGCGGAAGCGTTCTCAGGAGAGTGGGGAAATATGGTCGGAGGCATGAACGATCTTGTAGATGCTTTTGTTAAGCCGATCCATTTGACCTCAACCTATGTAGACCGCATCAGCAAGGGCGATATCCCTGACAAGATAACCGATACTTACCTAGGGGACTTCAATAATACAAAGAACAACCTGAACAACTGCATCGATATTATAAACGGTTTGCTCAGCGAAACCAACAAGCTGATCGGTGCGGCGCAGGAGGGTCAGCTGGATATCAGAGCCAACACGGATGGTTTTACCGGAAGCTGGGACGAGCTTATCGTCGGTATGAACAAGCTTGTTGAGGCTGTAGCGAAACCGATCAAGGAAGTTACTGATGTAATGAATCATATTTCAGAAGGAAATCTTTGCGTATCCGTAAAGGGAGACTATAAGGGTGAATTCGGAGTTCTGTCAAATGCAGTCAACGGTACCGCAAGCGACTTGAATTCTGTAGTCGGTGAAATTTCCGAAGTGATCGGGCAGATCTCCGAAGGAAATCTCGCGATCAGTCATGTAACCGAATTCAAAGGCGATTTTATCAGCATCTCCAATTCCCTGAATACGATTCTGGAATCCCTGAATTCCGTTCTGGGAGATATCAACATGGCCTCCGATCAAGTATCTGTCGGCTCAAGACAGGTTTCCGACGGCAGCCAGACTATGTCTCAGGGGGCTACGGAACAGGCCGGTGCGATCCAGCAACTGACGGCATCCGTTGAGGAAGTTGCCGCAAAGACAAAAGAGAATGCATCGAATGCCGGAGAGGCCAACGAACTCACATTTGCCGTAAAGGACAATGCACAGCTTGGCAATCAGCACATGGAGGAAATGCTGGAAGCAATGGAAGAGATCAACGAATCCTCAAACAATATTTCCAAGATCATAAAAGTCATCGACGATATCGCCTTCCAGACGAATATCCTTGCTCTTAATGCGGCGGTTGAAGCAGCCAGGGCAGGGCAGCACGGAAAAGGATTTGCCGTTGTGGCAGAGGAAGTCAGAAACCTTGCAGCAAGAAGTGCGAATGCCGCCAAGGAAACGACAGAACTGATTTCAGGATCGATCAAAAAGTCTTCCAGAGGAACGGATATCGCAAACAATACGGCACAGGCGCTGAATGAAATTGTTGGTGGCATTGCAAAAACTGCAGATATCATCGCAGAAATCGCAAGGTCCTCCAATGAGCAGGCTACGGGCATTGCGCAGATCAGCACAGGCTTGAACCAAGTATCCCAAGTGGTACAGAACAATGCTGCCACTGCGGAAGAAAGCGCTGCATCCAGTGAAGAGCTATCCGGTCAGGCAGAAATGCTGAAAGCGATGGTGACCAGATTCAAACTGCGCGAAGGCAGCAGCTTGAAAGATCCGAGCACCAGACTTCTGGGAAGCGCTGCACGTGCTGATAAAAACGCCACCGAAGCTCCAAAGATTTTATTAAGCGAAAACGAGAATGATAAATACTGATATCTGAATCGTATCGAATAATCTTGTTGTACATTTTACAGGCCGGCCAAGAGGCATCTTGACCGGCCTTGCGTATTTTTTCATCTTCACATCACGATCAGATAAACGCTGATTACAATGAAAGTGCTTAATAAGGTACCTAATAAATAGTATTCTGCAAAATCTTTATCTTTTGATATTTCATCATATCGTGCGATCGACTTGGCTGTTAGAACTAAACCGATTGCAGAGTATTGATTCATTGATAAAAACAGCAATATGAGAAGTCTTTCAAGAAGACCAATAAAACCCCCGGCTTTCTTGCCGTCTTCTTCAGAAGGTCTGTTTAAACAAAGCAAGTGTTTAATCGTAATATTTGCAGGCTTCCAAATCAATAGAAAGATCAGGCTCCAAGAAATAAAGATAATATACGGAATGCCTATAATATCGAAAACGTTATTGATGAATGGGGTAATAATCATTTCCTTATTCATAGCTGCCAGTATAAAAGCGATAGCAAATATACAAGTAATATGTAAAAATTGATCAATAAGGTATACGGAACGCTCTTTTTCTGGCGGATATTTGTCTTTTAAAACGTTATCCTTTAAGTATGCATATTTAACTAGATCAATGACAATATGGCTGAGTGATAAAATTAATGCTGCAATCAACATGTTTGCTTGATAGATTGGAATTATGCTGATTATGCATACTGCCGTATAGATCAAGCCATGTTCAATCAACTTCAGACGAGATTCATTTTTCTGCCTTGCAAGATGCTTTGTCTGAAAATAAAAGTCTCCTAGTATATGAATGAATAATAGATAAAGAAAAAACCATTTAAACATTAGAATTCACCTTAATCTCGGATATAGTCTGTGAAACAATATCCATTGCCCTTTTATAAGAATAATAATCCGCGTTGGATAATGCTTTTTGGACACTTGGTTGAATTGTATTCAGTCTCATAGCAACTTCTCTTTGATTATCACCGTTTAGAATACAATCAAATGCAACCTCTCTTTGCAGGTCTGTCCATTTTTGCCTTAAAGTTGTACACAAAGATAAAATTGTGTTTAGTAATAGTACTGGGTCGGCATGATCTCCATCGGAGGCAATCATAATATTTGCACTTGACATTTTATTTTTTTTCTCTGCTTTTTTTAAATCGTTGATCATATATCTGGCGTTATGGTAGGCAGATCCGTCTGCACCAAACGGCACTTGCTGATTGATTTCGGTTTCAATTTTGCCTATTCCAATACCAAATCGAATCTGTACGGGAAACATACTGATTTGTATGTATTCAATCAGATCGATTACGTGATCTCCTGTCTTTAATAGTCCTTGAAACTCATCCCCTAACGTGATCATAAATTTTGATTCAATATCCTTGACATACCGGTTGTTAACATATTCTAAAACATTCTTTAATCTTATTTGACTTTCAAACCTGTCTTCAAGTTTTTTTGATTCGATAATATCTCCTATAACGGCGATATATGGTTTCGTATCAAAGGAAAATAACATTCTACCACCTCCCCCTCTGACTTAGTATATATAATCCTAACCGAAAAATCAACCGCATATGCACTGGAGGGTGCATAAATTATACTTATGCACTCTAGAATGCATAAAGATAGCTTATATCCTCCTGAATGCATAAGTCTCTTTAACGAGTTGTTGATAGAATAATCGCCGAAAAAGTGGTATAATATGTTTGTGGAGGAGGAAACGAATATGACGAACGTCTCCAATTTTAATGACCAGAGTAAGATAGAAGAAATCGTTAATGCCATTTCCCATGGATTGGGGGCGGCATTAGCTGTAGCCGGAACGGCAGTGATGATTGTTTGCGCCGCCGTAAGCAGCAACGCTATTGGAATCGTCAGCGCTGCGATTTATGGCTTCAGTTTGATATCCCTCTTTACAATGTCAACGCTCTATCATTCTTTTCGAAATCCCAAGGTAAAGAGGACGTTTCAGATATTTGATCATTGCTCTATTTTCTTTCTGATTGTGGGCAGTTATGCTCCGATCTGTCTTTCGTTACTTGGCGGGGCGCTTGGCTGGACACTTTTTGCTGTCAATGTTTTCTTTGCGATTGCGGGGATCGTTGCGAATGCGATTAGTATTAAAAAATGGCACAAGCTGTCGTTGGTTCTTTACTTGTTGATGGGCTGGTCGGTAGTATTTGCAATTAAGCCATTGCTGGATCTGATAACACTTGGCGGCTTTACTCTTTTATTGATCGGAGGTTTATTCTATTCCATCGGCGTTATATTTTATAATGCGAAAAAGCCTCGTTTCATGCACTCTGTCTGGCACCTGTTCGTTTTGTGCGGCAGCGTTTTTCATTACTTCTTTGTTCTTTTTTATATTATTTTGTAATGCTGAAATTTCTGAAATTTCCGATCGATCAGGAAATCGACGATGATTTGCTTTTTGATTTAAAACATGGTATAATAAAAATATTGCAAAAGAAAGTACCCAATGGGCACGAAACATTTTTATAAATGGTATAGATATTGTTCGACTCTTGTAATATTATTGCAGGAGTTTTTTGGTTATAATATAAACAATAACTCATCTGAAAGGGGAGGTAGATCAAATGAGAACGGCTCTTAATTTATTAAATGAAATCAATGCATTAGGGTTTGATCAGCATAAATCCCTGATCCGTATTGATAAGATCCTCGATAAAACACTTGGAATCGAAGGTCGATTGCCGCTGCTTGATGAAAAACTGTCAGAAGGTCTTTACGACGACATACTAAACATTTTTCAAAAGGAAGCAGAAGAAAACAAATAAGGATGGAGTACTATGAATAATTCTTCGCAATAAAATCATTGGCGAAAGGAAATACGAAATGAAAGACGATCAATATGGTGAGTTTGTACTCACGGAAGAAGTCATTAAGGAATGTTTACAGTTAATATAAGCGTTCATTAGACAACATGGAAACCCTGGAGAAATCCGGGGTATTTATTTATCCAAAGTGATACTGCCGTTTGAAGCAGTATACTTGAAGATACTTCTGAACCATTTGAAATCGTCTGCGGTGAGACAGCCAAGCACCGAAAGGAAGATGAAATAGAGGATACCCACTGAAATAGCTCCGATCAATATGTAAATAGCATCCGCAAAATGACGGATTCCTGCGATATCAAGGAGAAAGATCACAATGAATACGGAAGAGGCGATGGATAAAATGGGTTTGAGAAGCCAATCCATAGTTTTAAAACGAAGCTGAGTCACTGCCAGCAAACGGCGCATGCTTAATGCGAGGTTGAATAGATTGCTGATATATAACACGATGATAAGCCCTTCCAGACCTTTGATTGGAAGCACATAATAGATCAGGATAATTTTTACAACTGCATCGAAGATATTATATCCTAAGGCACTTACCTGCTGATTCAACCCCTTGAGGAGCTCATCAACGACGATATCCAAATAGATCAAGGGAATTAACGGTGCAAGGACTTTCATTAAAAATCCGCATTCTGTGCTTTCATAAATCGCCATGCCAAGCTTTTCGGAAAAAGCGACGAATATGCCGGATATCAAGATCGACATGATACACGTCAACTGCAGGGCCCTTGTTACGGAATAATCAACTCTTTTCTTTTGGTTCAAAGCATTTGCTTCCGATATCTCGGGGATAAGGAGAGCGGAAAAGGCGAGTATTATGGAAGAGGGGAACATCAAAATAGGCATTACCATACCATGCAGCTGACCATATTTCTCCAATGATAATTTTCTTGAATATCCGTATTTTACAAGGCCAACTGGGATCATAATGTTTTCCAATGTCCTAAGGCTGCTGCGGATCAGAGAGCTGATCGAAATCGGAAAGGATATGTACAAGAGCATTCTCAATATTCTTGTTTGATAGAAGATATCTGAAATCCTTTTGTCATTATTTCTGAGTTCAAATCCGTAAAGGGTGAGCGCATAAAGACACGAAGCAAGTTCTGATATGGTGATTGCTACAGAAATGGCTGCACAGGCGTATTCCGCACCCCCGAGCATAAAATAATCCAGGATCTGGATGATGATAAAAATCTGAATTACAAGTTCGACTGCTTGAGCGACGGTGGGGCGTATCAGTTTGCTTATTGCATAAAAATAGCCCTTGATACAGGCAGAAACACCCGCAAAAGGCATACCGACAGCTAGCAGTTTCAGAGAGAAGATTGTTCTTTGATCGCCAAGCCATACCGTTCCGATATATTCAGCACCAAAAAATAAAAATACAAAAGCAGGGATACTAAACACGAAACTGACGGAAACAGCCTTAATGATCAATGCCCTTGAAATAGAAAAAGATCCTCTTCCGCCTTCCTCGGCAACTAAACGGGTAACCGCCACATTGATACCTGTGACAACAAAGAGGATGGCCATCATATAGACGGACATGATCAATTGAAACAAGCCGATTCCTTCGGTTCCTATTTTATTGGATAAAAAAACCCGGAAAGAGATGCCCACCGTATTAAACAGGATTGATGTCACGATAATAATCAAGGCATTGATAAATAGTTTTTTCAATGATTCACTCCTTGCTTCGTAATTGCTCTAGAAATATATGCAAGGAGTAAATGTCCTAGTATAACTTATTGATCGCTTCCTGCAATTCCTTCCTGCCGGTACGATTGTTCCAGACATGAAAGCTGCAGGGGAATTTCGTTCCGCAGGACCGGCATTCCAGATACTGGTCCGATTGGGTGAGCTCCCGCTTGTCGTACAAAAATGACAGGAACTCTTCCTTGTTCTTACGACCCGGGGCGTCGGAATCAACCACATAGGAATATACATGGGAAGCCTCATATTTCACAACAAATTGGTTGTTATGACAATTTGGGCAAACCAGATCATTTGAATCAGACATCTTTGCCTCCTGTTATTATTCTTTGCTGAAATTCTTTCTTTTCTCATTTCTGCTTTCATGAACTCCGATCTTCTTTCCATCCAGTATTCCTGCATCTGCATTTTCCGTCGGATCCATCTTCCTTAGTTCGGGATTGCTTTTTTCCCGATCCTTCATTCTGTTTTTATTGTTATCCATGTTTTCTATTCCTTTCATTTTCAATTACCTCAATAGAGATAGCATTTCAAATAGATAAGCGCATTATACAAAAATGGCTTCTGAAAATTCAGAAGCCATCATTGATTCTTTCTATGTTTTTTTTAATTGTTTACCGATACGATTCCTCAAGAATTTTGATCGTGTCTTCCTTGGAAATCGTGCATGGATCCACCCGATACAGGCCGCCCATGGTAGCGTATGCGTTTTCTGCAATTTTGCCGATCTCATCCTTCTGGATCCCGTAATCGGACATTTTTAAATTCTCAACACCGCAAGCCGTTTGCAGCGCCTTCAGTGCGGTTACAAAATCCATCGGCTGATTTGCGTCGGTTTTGCCAAGTGCTTTTGCCATATTGATGAGCCGTTCATCACAGCTGCCTGATTTTGCGAGGAAGGTGAAATAAGCAGTACTGATCATGATCAATCCGGCTCCGTGAGGGAGCTTATGGTGATAGGCACTCATTGCATGCTCAATGGAGTGCTCCGAAATGCAGCCGGAAGTGGATTCTACGATACCCGCCAGCGTATTAGCCAAAGCCACATCGGCTCTTGCATCCTCGTTGCTTCCGTCTGAAACCGCTTTTGCCAGACTCTTCCCGATGAGGGAGATGGATTTGATTGCAAACAAGTCGCTCATTTCATTGGCAGTGGTGTTCACGTAGCCTTCCGTACTGTGAAACAGAGCGTCAAAGCCCTGATATGCGGTCAAATCGGTTGGTACGCTCATCATCAGATCGGGATCTACGATGGAAAGTACGGGGAAAGTTTTGTCGTATCCAAATCCAATCTTCTCATTCCCGTTTGTAATGACGGTCCAAGGATCCGCTTCAGTACCGGTACCGGCAGTAGTAGTAATGGCAACGATCGGAAGGGGAGCATTCAGAGCGGGTTTTCCTTTTCCGGTTCCGCCGGAAATGTAATCCCAGTAATCTCCTTCATTGGTGGCCATGAAGGCAATGGATTTGGCGGAATCGATGCTGCTGCCGCCGCCGAGACCGATGACGAAGTCACATTTTTGTTCTTTCGCAAGGGCAGCTCCTTCCATGACATGCTCTTTCAAAGGATTTGGAAGAATCTTATCAAACAGTACATGGGTAACGCCTGCCTTATCAAGCTGTTCCTCCAATCTTGCAAGGTAACCGTTCTTTTTAATGGATTGTCCAGCCGAAATAACGATTAGGGCCTTTCTTCCGGGCAGCTGCTGTCTGTGCAGCGTGTTCAACTTCCCTTTTCCAAACAGAATGCGCGTAGGCATATAATAATTAAAACTCATAGTATCATCCTCTCTAAAAATAGTATCTATTTAATGGTACCCATAAATTGGAGGAATAGTCAAGTCTATTTCGATTTCCTTTCCCGACGGATAGATCGAGCGGCATTGGAAATAATAACAAAAAAATGAATGATGGGGTGGTAACATTGAATGAAGCGTTGGTTGAGATCGTCCGGGCGTTGATCGCCTTTTTTACCCTTTTGATTTTTACCAGATTATTAGGGAAACAACAGATGAGCCAATTGACTTTTTTTGATTATGTTTTGGGAATAACGGTGGGGTCCATTGCAGCATCACTGACTACCGATTTAACCAGTAAAGCATGGCCCCACTGGGTAGGGCTGGCTACCTGGATCGTTGCTGTTCTGGCAATTCAGTTGATTACGGTTAAATGGAGATATGCATCGAAATATATTGACGGAGAGCCTACCGTCGTAATCATGAACGGAATGATCATGGAAGCCGCCATGAAAAAGCTGAGATATCGGATCAGCGACCTTACGGAGCAGCTCAGGGATAAGGGCGTATTTGATGTTTCACAAGTTGAATTTGCGGTATTGGAAGTAAGTGGAAAGCTGACCGTTCTGAAAAAGTCTCAGTATCAGCCGGTCACGCCGAAGGATATGAACATAAAGACGAAATACAGCGGTATCGGTACAGAACTCATATATGATGGAGTAGTCGTCGAAAATAATTTAAAACAGGTGAACCGCGACAAAAAGTGGCTCGAAAAAGAATTGAAACGGTTAGGGATCAACGACGTATCCGAAGTATTTTTTGCTACGCTGGAGACAACGGGCAAATTGTATGTTGACAAATATCGTGACCATATAAAAAGTAAAACGGATATCAGTGATTATGATGGTCCCTATTAAGAGGTGAATGTAATGAAAAAAATAGCAGCGGTTTTACTGCCGTCTGTATTGATCGCTTTTTTTATATTAATTATGATCAGCGCTCCCTTTTTAAAAAAATCCTTTGGGGAGAACGATAATTTGCCGGTCATCATTGAAGAGATAAAAAGTGATGTAAACAGCGGCAACTGGGTCGGAGCGAAAAGCGGTGCCGATGAATTGGAGGATGCCTGGGACATCATAACAAGCAGGGTCCAGTTCAGCGCAGAAAGAGACGAATTGAAGGATGCGAAAACAAGCATTGCAAGAATGAAAGGGTATATCGAGGCCAACGACAGGGCTGGATCACTGGCGGAATTAGGTGAAGTAAAAGAACATTGGACGGATATCGGTGAATAAATTTTTGGCAAAATGACAGTGATAAATGTTGACAGAATGAATAACGCATGATAATCTTAGCATGAAGTTAGTGCAGACTAACCGAAATCGAAACGGGAAAGGAAACCGATACAATGAGTAATATTAGGAAGTGTGGCTGTTGCCACCAAAAGGCAGAACTATTTATTTCAGACGAGGAGGCAGAAATTCTGATGCAATTGGCGCAGACCCCTTTCTTGCCGTTAGCAAGATTCCTGCTGAAAAGCTCAAAGTCTGAGCATTTGGAATCGGTGGCTCTCGCACCAGTCTATATCAATAATAAATATGATAACATGGAAAGTGTAAAAAGCAGGTCTGCAATTTTAAAAAATCTTGCCTCGCAAGGGCTGATCACACTGGACTACAATGAACCGCTGGTCAATGGAAATTACCAGGATTATCTAGAATCAGAGCTATACATATATTTTATTCAAACAGTGGAACAGGGGAAGGGAAAGGACGGCTTTCTATTCGATATCCCAGATATTGAATTGGGGAGCATCGCGTTGACAGCGTTGGGTCAGGCTGCAATCAGACAGATTGATTCTCTATCATAAAACAATTTAATATAAGCAATGAACAATTTATGAAATCAAGGCTGGGTAAGCATACCTAGCTTTTATTTTGCGCTTATTGTATAATGTTTACAAAATCCAATACAAGAAAGGAAGCCGGGCGTGATGAGAGAAAAAAAGCTTTTCTATCTCCTGAAATTTATTCTTTCCATGGCTTTGTTCTGCGGTGCCGTCTATTTCGAAAATGCCCAGCAGCAGAGGCTTTTCCTGCTTGTTCTGATCTTCGCAGTCTTTTTGGGCAGTGGATTCGTTCGATGCCTGATAAAGCAGGAGAAGTTATATTTCTACCTGACCTTTTATGTGGACATTGCATTGATCTTCCTATTGGAACAGAACTCCAGGCTGCTGATCAATTACTTTTTCCATTCCTTTTACATTATTATATTACTTGAGGCAGCGCTTTCTCTGAATCTGAGAAGAGGAGTCATCATCGGTGCGGCTGCCGTCCTCGTTTCCCTCATCAAATACGGATATCTCATTTATTATAAATTCAATCTGGCCAATATCTCACAGATGGCCTTTTTCCTGCTGGTCAATGTGCTGATTCTGGTGATAGCCGGCTTTGCACAGCATAATCGGGAGGAAAGGCAAAGGAAGGACGTTTTGTACAGAGAGCTGCTGGATGCCCACAAACAGCTGAAGCAATACACGGATGAAGTCAACCGGCTTTCTGTGGTAGAGGAAAGAAACCGCATCGCACGGGATATCCACGATACCATAGGCCATAATATGACCGCTTTGATCATGCAGCTGCAGATGGCGGAGCATTTATATAAGGAAGATCCGTCCAGATCCGAGGAACTCATGGCGAGTGCAGTTGGCACAGCGAAGGACAGCCTTGCCGGTATCCGGGAGGTTGTTGAGACCTTGCGGGGAGAAGAAGCGATAAACTATTCCGACGATGCGATCCGTCATCTTGCTGCTGAATTCTCCGAAAAGACCGGCGCGACGATTCATCTCGATATAATAGACGGAAATGGGGAACACAATCCAAAAAGTGAAAAAAGAAATCCTGCAGCCGGCATGACCCTTTACCGTATCGTTCAGGAAGCTCTGACGAATGCGGTCCGTCACGGTAAGGCGACAGAGATTTCAGTTCATATAGAATATGATCCGAACGAAATTCGTTTTCATATCTTTGACAACGGAATCGGTACGGAGGAAATCAAGGAGGGCTTCGGACTGAAAGGCATCCGGGAAAGAGTGGAGGCCTTTGGCGGTAAGGTAAAGATCGAGTCCGGACAGGGTTTTTCTGTTCAGGGCGCTTTCTATTTGGAGGATAAAAATGATTAAGATTCTGCTTGTTGACGATCAGGATATTCTGGTGGAGGGTTTGAAGCTCATATTGGGAAAGGAAGAGGACCTGGTCATCTGTGGTTCGGCCAACAACGGCAAAAGCGCCTACGAAGCATGTCAGTGGAGCAGCCCCGATGTGGTTCTGATGGATATCAAGATGCCCGGAGGCAATGGTGTGGATGCGACCGCTATGATCAAAAGAGACTTTCCCCAGATCAAGATCCTTGTACTGACCACCTTCAACGACGACGAATATATCTATGAAGCACTGAAGCATGGCGCATCAGGCTATCTGCTGAAGGATACCTCTCCCTCTGAGATTGCCGCTGCCATACGAACCGTTTACAACGGGGGAGCATTGATTCAATCGGAAGTTGCGGTTAAAGTCCTGGACCAGTTTTCGGAGCTGGCAAAGGGGAAAAAGGAAAAGCAGTGTGACCCGAGAACCGCGCAGCTGACGGAGCGGGAAATCGATATTTGCCGGTTGATTGCAGAAGGGAAGAACAATCATGAGATCGCAAACGAATTATACCTGAGTGAAGGCACGGTGAAAAACCATATTACCAGGATTCTGATCAAGCTGGAACTGCGGGACAGAACGCAGCTGGCGGTATTTACCATAAAAAATGATCTATAGAAATCAAGGCAGCCTTCTGAATTAGCCGCCGGCGAATTCAGAAGGCTGCTGTTATATGCGCGAAAAAGTGCAAAAAGTCATAGGGCCGGACAGGCAAGTTGTGATTTAAGATACAAGATGAATTTCCGGGAAGCGGATAGAATAAAGCTATCAAATACCATAGGAGGGATTAAAATGAAAAGAAAGCTTGCAATGATGATGGTTATGCTGCTGATCGTATTGACGGCAGCCGGCTGTGGAAATAACGGACTCGCCGATTATAAAAATGCGGTGGATAAGACCGATCAGATTACAAAGGGACAGAAATCCGGAGAGTTCTCGATGACCATGGACTTCAATACGGAAGGAATGAAACAGGAAGACATCAACGAATTGAATTATTATAAGAACATGTCGGGAAGCTTCCGTGCTTCCTTTGATTTCAGTAAGAATCAGGGGATTTACCGGAATTACCTGAATCTGGGAGGCTTAGGATTTGATTTTGACCTATACCAAAACGGAGATGCAATGTTTGTCAAGCTTCCCATCGTCGGAAAGTACATGAAAATGGACGATATCCTGAAGGAAGCTTCGCTAAGCACGGAAGAGCAATCCAAAATGATTTCCGACGATACGCTGGAAACCCTCAGTGCGGAATGGGTTGGTATGCTGAAGAAGGAAGACATATTTAAAGGCAAGGATATCGTGCTGACCACACCGGACGGGGAGGTAAAGACCAAGGTATATACCATTACGCTCAATGACAGTCAGGTAAAAGCATTGGCGGAGAATTCAATCAACATTCTTTCGGAGGATGAAAACCTGAGAACTAATTTTGAAGACTTGATGATGAAAAGAGAAGATCAGACGGAAGCAGTCAATTTTGATGAATTCGTTGCTAAAATAAAGGAGCATGTCCTGCAGGATACCCTCGAAAGTTTTCAGTATACAGCGTACGTGGATATCGACGGCTACATCGTCAATGAAACCATAGAGGTCATAATCAAACGGGAAGCCTTGGAAAAAGGTGAACCTAAGTCGATCCACTTCAATATGGATCTAAAGCACTGGGATATCAACAAGGATCAGAAATTTGAATTTCCGGTATTGACGGTAGAAAATACAATGAAAACAGATGATCTGGATCAGACGATGCCTTCTCTATTCAAAAATCTGTTAAAGTCACAATAATAAGGAGTGAGCAAGATGCTGTTAAAAGTTGAAAACCTGCAAAAAAACTATGGATCCATTAAAGCGGTGGACGGAATTGCGTTTGAAGTAAAAAAGGGCGAGGTTTTTGGACTTCTCGGCCCCAACGGCGCCGGAAAATCAACGACCATATCCATGATCTCCACCTTGCTTCCTCCTTCCGCCGGAGTCATTTTGTTTGAGGGGAAAAATATTCTTGAAGATCCAAAAGCGATCCAAAGGAAGTTAGGGGTGGTGCCGCAGGACATTGCGCTCTATCCAACCCTTTCCGGTTATGAAAATCTTGCCTTTTGGGGAAACATGTACGGGTTGACCGGTGCAGATCTGAAAAAGCGAATCGATAATATCTCGGAAATCATCGGCTTGAACGGACGTCTAAAGGATCGCGTCGACAAATATTCCGGCGGTATGAAAAGGAGACTCAATATCGGTGCAGCGCTGCTGCATATGCCGGAGCTGCTGATCATGGATGAACCCACAGTTGGAATTGATCCGCAGTCACGAAATCACATCCTTGATACGGTGCTTGAACTGAACCGTCAGGGTATGACGATCATTTACACCAGCCACTATATGGAGGAAGTAGAGTATCTCTGCAGCAGGATCTGCATCATGGATCAAGGTAAAATCATCGCATCAGGAAGTAAAGATGAGCTTGTTGAAATGATCAGCGGGAAAACCGAGATCGGTCTGACTCTGGAGTCCTCAGATCAGGAAATGATGAAAGCTCTTGGAAATATTGAAGGAGTTGTGAGCATGGAACAGCAGGAGGATCAGATTCGGATCCGTTGTGAAAATGCCGACCTGATCCTGGCGGATATTATAGCCAGAATCGCAGCGAGCGGAAACCATCTCAGGTCGGTCGATGTGAAAAAACCAAATCTTGAGACTGTTTTCCTGCATTTGACCGGCAAGGCCTTAAGGGACTAAGGGAGATAATGGAATGAAGATAGTAAGCATTATCAGAAAAGATCTGAAAATATTATTAAGCGATAAGAAGGCTCTGATCATCATCCTTCTTATGCCCATCATTCTGATGGTTATTTTGAGCTTTGCGCTGAAGGGAATCTTTATGGACGACTGGGAAACGAGCAAAGTCAATATCGCTGTTGTAAAGCAATACGATGCCGCCGCGGATTTGAGAAGCTTTGATGATTCCCTCCACAACGGTTTGCTTGCTCAGGGAATGGGGCAAGGCGCAGTAGAGGAACTCACTTCAACAAGTGACGATACTGATCCTGAGAACATCTTTTTTAATGAATTTTTAGGGAGCAGAGAGGTCTCGAATATCATTTCCTATCGCGTCGAAACGGAAGAAAATGCCAACGCACTATTGAATAACGGCGAAATCTCGGCCATCGTTATTTTGCCGGAGAAATATCTGTATAATATGAAAATCAATCTGCTTACACCCTTTCGCAACGAAGTTGCCATCGAGGTTTTAACGAATCCTGACGCCAGCATCGATGGTCAGATCGTTCAGTCGATCATGCAGGCCTATTCTGATTCCATGTCTTCCGTGATCATTGGCAAGAATGTGCTCATTGAAGCTGCCATGGCCAACAATATCGGTGATAACAGCTTTAAAGGGATGGAAACCGTAATGACCGGAATCATGGACGCATTGGAGGCGGTTCAGGTCGAAGTGAACGATGTTACCCTGGAAGGTAGAAAACCCATATCCAGCTCTGATTATTATGCCGCAGCCATGTTGACCATGTTTATTCTCTTTGCGGCAGGGCATGGAGGAAGAATGCTTCTGGAAGAAAAAGAGAATTCCACCTATCAGCGCATGATGGTTGCCGGAACTTCCAGACAGGGAATTTTAGCAGGTAAGTTTCTTGTCATATTCATCATCGCCTTGCTTCAGATCACGACGATGACCGCCTTCTCCTATTTCGTGCTCAAGGTGGAATGGGGAAATTTCCTTTCCGTCGCGGTGATCGGAATTGCCGCTGCCTTTGCAGTGGCGGGAGTCGGTGCAACCGTTGCGGCCGCTACCTATCGAGCGGGTAATTACAAGATGGCAAATATCTTTGAAACGGGTATCATACAGACTATGGCTCTTTTGGGCGGAAGCTTTTTCCCCATCGATATTTTGCCTGCCGTTTTTCAAAAACTCAGCTTCTTGTCGCTGAACGGTATCGCTCTGAAGGCATACCAGAAAACCATGATGGGATACGGTTTGGAAGCTGTTCTGGGATATATCGCCGTACTGTCAGGTATTGGAGCTGTATTTGCAGTATTCGCCGTCGTAATTTTAAGAGGAAAGGGGGGGAGCAGGCAATGCTGGGTATTATCAAGTTAAGACTGTTAAGGCTTAGGGATGACTTCTGGGTTTATGTGATCATGATGATCATGGCCTTCGGGCTAACCGTAGTTTTCGGTGTATCTTTTGATGATTACAGGCCAACCGTACTGATCGTAGATGAAAACAAAAGCAGCTACTCCGAGAATCTGACCGAGGAACTGGGTCGAAACCATGCCTTTGCATTTGTAGAAGCCAACCGGATCGAGGCAGGAACACAGGTAAGGGAAGGCAAAGCTCTCGCCGCCGTACTGATTGAGGACGGCTTTGAAGCAGCAGTAAAAGCAGGAAATTCGGTTCCCCTTGGAGTTATGAAGCTGAAGGATGATACCTTGCTTCTTACTCTGGAACAGCAGTTGGCATCCGCCGCCTCCAAAATGACAGGTGGGGTCAGAATTGCAGAAATCACTGCGGATTATATCGCTTTCATGCAGCCAATGTCAGACAAGGAATCGGTAAAGGAAACTGCGTATCGCAGTGTAATGGAGGCCTGGGAGTACAAAGACCCTATTTCCGTAGCATCAACGGTAGTGAATACCAACGCCGGCAGTGGGTACGACAACCTGAAGCATTCCATGATCGGTTTCTCCTTGTTCTTTTCCATGTACACCATGGTATTTGGCATAGGTACCATTCTCTATGACCGACAATATAAGACCTGGCAGCGGATGATGATCACACCGGTATCCAAAGCTTCCATTTTGGGAGGAAGCATGATCGTAACCTATCTTGCCGGAGCGATCCAGCTTGGGATCCTGGTGCTTGCCGGAAAATACCTGCTGGGAATTGATTGGGGAAGCAGCATGGCAGGAATTCTGCTCATCGTAGCAGCATTCATATTCGCCATAACCACCATGGGCCTGCTCCTTTCCGGATTGGTAAAAACCCACGCCCAGCTGGCCTCCGTCACACCGGTCCTGCTCACAAGCACTTCCATGCTGGGAGGCTGCATGTGGCCTCTGGATATCGTGAACAATAAGGTTTTGCTTTTCCTTGCCGAGCTTACTCCTCAAAAGTGGGCGATTCAGGGAATGGAGGATATCGCCAGCAGAGGAATGGGCTTTGAGGCGGCCGTTATGCCCGCACTGGTGCTTGCCGCAATGGGGTTGATCTTCTTTGCCGCCGGAGTAAAGTTGATGAAGTTTGAATAAAATATGACATAGTGCTGTCAGGTTTCTATGATAAAATGAAAGAAAAAAGGTTTGGTGTCTATATGGTTTTTATAAAAGTTGATGAGACAAATATTGATGAGGAACACATCTGCTGTGCGATTTCCGACAAAAAAGGCGAGACCTGTGTTTCGTCCAAAAAAGCGTGGATGAAGGAACGCTTTGCGGACGGATTGGTATTTCTGAAGCTGGATGAAAGGGGAAAGGTTTTTATTGAATACCTTCCCGCGGAAAAGGCATGGTGCCCCATCGATGCGGATGGATATTTCTATATCGACTGCCTCTGGGTTTCCGGACAGTTCAAAGGGAAAGGGTATGCAAACCAACTGTTGGAGCTGTGCATCAAGGATGCGAAGGAAAAGGGGGCAGTGGGATTGACGGTGCTTTCCTCGGAGAAGAAAATGCCTTTTCTTTCTGACCCAAAGTACTTGAAATACAAGGGATTTCAGATTGCAGACAGAGCAGAACCGTATTTCGAGCTGCTTTATCTGAACTTCGATCAAAATAGTAACGAAAAGCCCAGATTCAAACCTTGTGCGAAAAAAGGAGCCATTGATCAAAGGGGACCGGTGATTTATTATACGAACCAATGCCCCCATACGGACAAGTATGCGCCGCTTCTTCTGGATGCCGCCAAACAGAATGGTATTGAGCTTCAGCTGATCAAGATCGACAGCACCGAAGCTGCCCGGAACGCCCCGACTCCTTTTACGACCTACAGTTTTTTCAACGATGGAAGGTTTGTAACGAATGAAATTTTAACAGAGAAAAAATT
>CAZTEH010000055.1:0-25873 GCA_964612345.1 uncultured Oscillospiraceae bacterium
CTGCAGAACTGCATCCGGAATTGCTCCAATGCCTAACTGCAGAGTAGAACCATCATCTACCAGTTCTGCGCAGTGCTTTCCAATCGCCAGCTCCACTTCCCCGATCTTAGGCAGCCCTAATTCGAATAGCGGATGTGATGTTTCAACAAATTTATCGATTTTGCTTACATGAACAAAGGTATCTCCAAAGACAACCGGTACCTGATCGTTTACTTCAGCAAGAACGATTTTGGCAGATTCGATACCCTGCATGGTATAGTCACAGGATACGCCGACACAGCAGTAACCATGTTCATCCGGCGGAGAAACCATCACCATAAATACATCGGTAGCAAAAATTCCTTTACGGATATAGTTCGGTACTTCATGGAAAAATACGGGTGTAAAATCACCTTGCCCCTGTGCGATGGACTCTCTGGTTGCAGGACTGGTAAACCAGCCGTTAAAACGGAAGTGCTCCTTCATTTCAGGCTTTGAATACGCACCTTTTCCAAGAGTAACCATATGGCATACTTCAACATCCTTATATGCTGCAGCATTGGCTACCATTGCATCTACAAGAATTGCCGGCTCAGCGACTGCATGTGCGAAAACAACTCGGTCGCCTGATTTAATGCTCTTTACTGCTTCTTCTGCTGTACATAGTCTGCTTTCATATATTTCTTTCCAGTTCAAATGTCATTCCTCCCATTTTTTAATTTGCATAATGGTATTTTCTATGTGGCTTTCATCCCACATGCGTATCGTATCATTCCTTACCTTATATTGGCTATACGAGGCACAGCAATTTGTGCAGCCTCCGACCACAAGCAGATAATCATATTCAGCGCCCTCTTCGGCTATGACAAACTCTGCTTCCTCCTGTATCTCTTTTTTAATTGCTCCAAGGGTTTTCCCCTGTCATACCTGGGATTGCAGCCTCCGCAGAATTTTACACCTACAAGCATTGGTCGCTCTCCTTTTTTATACTATAGAACCGCCGAAAAAGCTCCGACGGTTCTTTGTAATATTTTTTCATGCAAATAAATTATTCTTTGATCCCTGCGATTGCTTTAGCAAGTTCCTTCTTCTGATTGATATTTCCCTGACGTGCAATCATGATTCTCTGAGCCTGCGGGGATCCTGCACCATGCATAGACTCTGTTCTGTAACCAACCGCAGAAGAACCTAAACAGATATTCTCTAAGAATCTTAAGATTCTCATTCTGTTTTCCGTGGAAACTCCAGGAGCAGCTGCATAGAACTTCTTGCACCATTCTCCGATCGTCTTTCCGCTCTGTCCAACCTTTAAGTCCGATTCAAAGTCTGTCTGTGAAGGCATAGTAACCATCAAACCGCCGGCGATATCTTCAGCAAGTCGAACGATTTCATATGGGAATCTTGTAACGTTCTGCTTACATACATTGGCAAGCAGCAGGTCGATCTGATAGTTTCCTGCTTGTGTAGGATAACCCTCTGCGGAACAAGCGATACCGCAGCAGTATAAAGTCTCATTCAGATGAGTCATTTCGATGAGCTTATCCTTGATGTGGGAAGCTTTTTGTGCTCCGTTGTAATCAGCAGCAAGCGCAGCAGCGCCGATGATAACATCGCCTACACCAACTTTACATCCGCCATAGGATTGTCTGTGATATCCAGCAAATCGTTCTACCATCATTCCGGCAAAATCATATTCTTCACACATAAATACTCTGTCATTCGGAATGAATACATCGTCAAATACTACTAAAGCTTCCTGTCCGCCGAATTTCTTGTTTCCAAGATCGATATCAGCATTCTCTTCCAGTTTTCTTGTGTCGCAGGACTGTCTTCCATAAACCATGAAGATTCCAGGAACGTCTGACTGGATTGCAAAGGATACTGCAAACTGCTTGTCATCTTCCGTCATTGCGATAGTAGGCATGATTAAGTGTTCGTGGGAGTTGATGGAACCAGTCTGGTGGCATTTTGCCCCTCTAACCACGATACCGTCCGCTCTCTTTTCAACGATACGTAAGAACATATCTAAATCAGCCTGCTGATGAGGTGCTAATCCTCTGTCGCCCTTCGGGTCGGTCATAGCTCCGTCAACAACCAAATCATTTTCCTGAACATATTCAACGTATTTCTTGAAATTTTCATGATACTGAGTACCATATTTCTTGTCTATTTCAAAAGTCGTGGAAAATACAGCATTAAATGCATCCATTCCAACACATCTCTGAAAGCAGGAAGCAGTCTTCTGCCCGAGCAGTCTCTGCATCTTAACTTTTTTGATCAGGTCGCCGGTACTCTGATGAAGATGGGAAAATCTATTTACAGTTTTTCCTGTCAGATTGGATTTCGCAGTCATTAAATCAGCGTACTCCGGATCCTGTGCTAATTCATAAGTCATAGCCAAGCAATCGATAGAAGGTCTGATCATTGGATGGTCTACCCAATTCTTAACTTCTTCCCCAAACAAATACACCTTTGTGTCCAGTTTTTTTAAGCTCTCTATATATTGAGCTCCAGTCATTAATGCCATAATACAACCACTCCTTACATGTAAAATATATTTCAGACTTTATAGCGACGGAACAGCCCTATTGCTTACCACGCCATATCGCCAATGGAATCAATTAATTATAAAGCAATATTTATGCCAAATATCTTATTTTTCCTTCTTTAAAATCTTTCGTGCCATGTCCATCAGGTCAGAACTGACCGAGGTGTCTAGTATGACATCCTCCACTTCCGGAATCTCATCCAGAATGATCCCCTTTACCACGTCTTCAATGGTGTATTGCGCGGATGGGCAGGTACTGCACGATCCGGTCAGTTTCACATATGCAATGCCATTTTCAAAAGCAGTAAGCACAACTCCGCCAAAATGGGAGGCCAGCAAAGGATCCACCTTTTCTGCGAGTACTATCTTAATTTTCTCTTCCATAGACTTACCCCATTCTTTCAGTAATTGATTCCTTAACTTCAGTATAATCATTGAAATGTAAGTTGACAAGAGCAAAATGGCTGTTTTATAATACACGGAATTTTTAGAATTTTAATGTTTTTTACTAATTAATTGTGTTATAATTGTGTTTAAATTTTCAATAAGATTTTCAACGGTTCAAAATAGGTTAAATAAAATATTGAAATTAAAATAAACTGCTAAAAGGAGGGCATTTATTATGACAAAATTCCACTTTGATACAAACTGTGTTCAAGGCACCTACCGACCGAAACCGGGAGAACCCAGAGTCCTGCCTATCGTTCAAAGCACTACCTTTTCCTACGATGATTCTGATTATGTTGCAGATTTATTCGATTTAAAGGTTGGCGGCTCCTTCTATACAAGACTCGGGAATCCAACGACGGACGCCTTTGAAGGAAAAATGAATCTTCTCGAGGGAGGTTCCGGCGCACTGGCTCTTTCTTCCGGTCAAAGTGCAAGCATGTTTTCCATCATAAATATTTGCCAGGCCGGCGATCATGTAATATCCTCTTCCAATATTTACGGAGGCACCTTCAATTTATTTGATGTTTCCCTGCGCAAGCTTGGAATCGATTTTACATTTGTTGATCCCGATTCTAGTGCGGATACTATTTTATCCTGTGCGAAACCGAACACGAAGGCAATTTTTGGAGAAACAATCGCTAACCCCGGAATGAATGTTCTTGATTTTATGAAATTTTCTTCAGTAGCTAAGAAACTCGACATCCCGTTCATTGTCGATAATACCCTGGCCACTCCATACCTTTGCAGACCTTTCGAGCATGGAGCGAATATTGTCATTCATTCCGCAACAAAATATACCGATGGACATGCGACCAGTGTTGGCGGTGTTCTTATCGACGGCGGTAATTTCAATTGGGATAACGGAAAGTTTTCGTGTTTGGTGGAACCGGATCCAAGTTATCATGGGCTGAAATATTATGAAACCTTCGGCCCTGCCGCATACATAGTGAAAGCAAGGGTCCAGCTCTTAAGGGATTATGGCTGCACGCCCAGTCCTTTTAATTCCTTTATGTTCCACCTCGGTCTGGAGACGCTGCATTTGAGGATGGAACGGCACAGTGAGAATGCCCAAAAACTGGCAGAATTTCTCTCCAACCATCCTTGTGTGGAATGGGTAAAATACCCTGGATTAAAGAGTGATCCCTATTATGAGTTGGGGCAAAAATACATGCCGAAGGGAGCCAGCGGCATCCTGAGCTTCGGCATCAACGGCGGAGCACAAGCGGGTAAAGAATTGATCAAGCATCTTGACCTGGTTCATCTCGTGGTTCATCTTGGCGATTTGCGTACCAGCATTCTTCATCCGGCAAGCACAACACATAGACAGCTGAACGAACAGCAGCAGATCGAGTCGGGTATTTACCCTGAAATGATCCGCGTTTCCGTTGGGATCGAAGATATAAAAGATATCATCAATGATTTTGACAAAGCTCTGCGCGCTGTTGCAAAATAAGGGAATGGGGTGATTCCAATGAGCAGGTGCGTCATTATAACTTCTTATCAATCTGCTTTATTAAAAGAGTCCTTTGATTTCCGGAAGGATGATTATATATTATGTGCCGATGGCGGTTATTCCTTTGCGCGAATGGAAGGAATCAAACCAAATGTGTTGATTGGCGATTTCGACTCTATGGACTTAAGCGACGAAATCGAAAGCGACTTACGAAATAAAGGAACAATCAACAACTGCGACGTCATCCGAGTCGCTGCGGAAAAAGATGATACCGATACGATGATCTGCCTGAAATACGGCATGAATAAAGGCTTCGACGAGTTTTTCATCCTCGGCGGACTGGGCGGCCGGCTGGATCATACCATTGCTAATCTTCAGACCATGTCCTATGCCGTCGACCATCAGCATACGATCTGGTTTCTGGATGGGAAAAACAGAGCTACTTTGAGAAATCCGGGAAGAACTATGATTCAAAAGCTGGCCGGCTTTAAGATATCCCTTTTCACATTCGGAGACAGCTGTGACGGGGTCACGATTCAAGGTGTGAAGTATCCGCTTGAAAATTGCCTGTTGAATAACAGTTTCCCCCTTGGTGTCAGCAATGAATTTGTAGAAGAAAATGCAGAAATCTGTCATACCTCCGGGAAACTCCTGATTATTTTATCTCAGGATTGAGATGGATCGTTATGAAAATTTCTCAAAAAAATATTTGACAGGTGTTATGGATACAGTATAGAATAAATCCAATCAATTTAATATTTTTGCTAGGGGAGCTTTTAGCTGAGAGTTTTTCGACCCTCATTACCTGATCCGGGCAATACCGGCGTAGGGAAGCATTTTTGATTGATTTCAATGTACTTTATTTCAGTGCATTGCAATTCAAATCAAGCAATCCCCTCCTGCAAAACAACACGTTTGTGTTAAGAAGGAGGATTTTTTATGTCTGCAGAACATTTACAGGGTTTTTTTGAATCCACACTCGGTCAAGTTTCAACTTTAATCGTTATCGTGCTGCTGTTTCTCGGTATCCTGATTTCAGAACGCGGGAAAAAAACAGATACGAAGGCAATGGTAACTTCAGCCGTTCTGGTCGCACTTTCCATTGCGCTCAATCAGATCATTCTGTTTCGTATGCCTCAGGGTGGCTCGATCACTGCCTTCAGCATGCTTCCCATCGTCGTTTGCGCGTATTTATTTGGAGTCCGCAGAGGTATGATGGCAGGTATGTGTGTAGGCTTGATCGATTTGATTTTCAATCCTTATGTCATCCACCCGATCCAGATGCTTCTGGATTACCCCCTCGCCTTCGGTGCGCTTGCATTTGCAGGCTTGATGAGGACACGGAAATTCGGCCTTATTTCAGGATATATTGTCGGTCTTCTGAGCAGATATTTCTGCTCCGTACTCTCCGGCATCATATTCTTCGGGCAATACGCTCCGGAGGGCTTTAATGCCTTCACTTGGTCGATCTATTATAATATTACTTATCTTGGAGTTGAGGGTGCTCTTACAGTCATCGTTCTCTGTATCCCTGCCGTCAGGAAATCGATCGAGCAGCTGAAAAAGCAAACCATCAGCATCGGTTAATGCCGGGGATCCATAGCCGAAAAAACATTAATAACATATAAAAAGAAGAGGTTGAGACGAGGGCACTGAAAAAGTCCCTCACATGAACCAATCATAAAAGAGCTTGAAAATGCAGTAATTTACTGTAATTTCAGGCTCTTTTTGGTATAATTGTAGTATTAAAACAGGCGGTGGATACTATGATTAAAAATCAGTCGACAATGAAATTAAGTCCATATATGGCACTATACGATGTGGTGGTTCCGAAGGACAATATTTTGCGCAAAATCATTCTACAGGCCATTTATGACCTGTCCGATGTCGATATTGTTGAGCGCTCAAAATACGATATGTCATTTAAATATTTTCTGGATATGGCGCCAGAAGATTCTGTGATAGAACCCAGTTCCCTCACAAAATTCAGAAAGCTGCGCCTGCAGGATGTTGGTCTGCTGAATTTACTGATTGGAAAAACCGTTGGAATTGCAATTGAAAAAGGCATTATCAAAAGCAAATCAATAATCGTTAATTCTACACATACCAAAGCTAGATATAATCAGAAAACCCCGAGGGAAGTCCTTTTAAATTATTCGAAGAATCTGCGTAAAGCCGTTTACAGAATAGATGAAAACCTTAAAAGCATTATGCCTGCTAAAGTAAATAATGGCATTCTTGAAGATGAAATAGAATACTGCAGGAAATTGAAATTGAAAATATTATTGGCGATGCCGCCTATTCAGAAAAAAAAATCTGGAGTATGCAGGGGAAGAAGAAATAAATCTCATCGCCAAGCTAAGTAAAACAGTTACCCATGGGAATGCACGCAAATCTGCTGATTTTGAATATAATAAAGATGCTGATAGATATGTCTGTAAGGCAGGGCATATGAGTATCAAAAAAACAAGCACAAGGGCTAAGAAACATTCAAAGGATGGGGCAAAGACAAAATCCTATTCTACATCAATTAAGACAAGCACTCATCAGCAACATATGGATTTTCAAGAAAGCGTATATTTCAAAGATAAATCCAAGGAACGTTACAAAATTGAGGCAAAGAACAGCGAACTCAAGCATAGACATGGCTATGATATTGCATCATCGTCAGGTCTGTTAGGTATGGAGTTACAAGGGGCAGTTACAATATTTGCAGTCAATATGAAGAGAATAATAACATTATTGGGGTAAAATACTTTCACCTTATTCAATAAAATGAAAAAATCCACTATATGTCCATTTGTTTTATGGAATTTAGTGGATTTTAATTTTGGTTATTTGGAGAGACATAAAAAGTTAAACTTTTTCAGTGCCCCCGTTGAGACCTCTTCTTTTTATATGAATTTATTTAATGACTAGCAATTTCCGATTTCAGGTTTGTCCCAGAGCTTTTTGTACAGCTCCATGATATCATCTTTATTCGGCGTTCGTCTTGTGTTCAACGGGCTTCCGCTGATCAGCGCATCATCTGCCATTTTTGGAATCTGTTTGAAGAACTCATCCTTATCAATTCCGAACTCTTCCGGAGTCTTGATATTTAAGGTACGCAGCAGAGCCTTGGTCGCTACAACGAATGCATGTGCTCCCTCATCCGGAGTCATTCCCGGACGGTAAACGCCGATGGTTTTAGCAAGCTGATTTAATCTTGCAACAGCACCCGGCTGCAGATAGTCAAGACATACATTTAAAAGCATCGCATTGGAAAGTCCGTGAGGAACGTGGAACAATGCTCCGATCGGACGGCTCATGCCGTGAACGATGGTTACGGATGCATTACTGAACGCAATCCCTGCTTCCAGTGCGGCGATTGCCATTTCTCTTCTTGCCTCAACGTTGGATCCATTGGTATAGACTTCATAGATATTGTCAAAGATTCTCTTTACAGCGGATATCGCATAAATATCGCTCATTGAGAATGCCTTTAAGGATGTATACGCTTCGATCGCATGGGTCAAAGCATCTACGCCTGTTGCCGCCGTTACTCCCGGCGGTACGGTTAATGTAAATAATGGATCGACAACAGCGATATTCGCCATCAGCTTAGGATCATTCAGCAGCATCTTAACGCCTGTGTTGGTATTGGTTATGATGGATACTTTTGTAGCTTCTGAACCTGTTCCGGCCGTCGTCGGAATCGCACAGGTCGGCGGAAGAGCGTGCTGGATCTTCTTGCCCATATACTCGGTAATACTGCCTCCGTTTGCCACAACTGCACCGATTGCCTTCATGGAATCAAGCGGACTGCCTCCACCGATACCGATCAGGAAATCACAGCTTTCCTTTTTGTAAATTTCAACGCCTTCATCGATCATGGTGTGAGTAGGTTCACTATTAATACCGGAATTTATTATATAGGAAACATGAATCTCATCAAGAGCATCTGTCAATTTTTTAACATTACCAAGTTTTACCATCACATCGTCTGTAACGATCAGAGCTTTTTCTCCAAAGGATTTGAAATACTCGGTACTCATCTTCAATGCATTTTCACCTGAGATGATATATTGAGGAATAAAGAATAAATTTGCCATTTTTTTACCTCCAAAATACTATGGTTTTTCTTATTAGGCACATGATAGCATAAGAAAATATCAATTACAATAAGGATTTGATAATTATTTAACGTTAATTGTCTGACAATTTCCAAACCCATTGATTAATTAAATTGATAATGATAATATTTACTTATTACATAAATTAATTCATGGCAGTAGAAATTTACAACGTAAAGATTTGCCTTTTTGCCCCAAGCTTGCTTGGCTAGGCAAAACGGACAGCAGCGCAAGCATAGCTTGCGCTGGAGTTCCGGAACGGAACGTTGCCTTTATTCCGCAGCTTAAGCTGCAGTGGAATAAAGGACAGCGTAGCAAGCATAAAGCTTGCGGAGGAGTTCCTGAAAGGAACGTTGTGATTTCTTTGCATAAGTTCGCCGACAATTTGTTTCACAAATTGGGCGAGCTAATATTGAAAGACAAAATATATCTGACAGAAAGGAAATAAAACGATGTATCAAAACTTAATTTATGAAATCAAAGAAGGGATTGCTTACGTTACTGTAAACAGACCAAAATCTATGAATGCTTTAAGCAATGAGGTTTTGGATGAATTATATACAGCTTTCACTGCTGTAAATAATGACCCTGAAGTATTGGTTGCAATTCTTACAGGAGAAGGAAAAGCTTTTGTAGCTGGCGCCGATATCTCCGAAATGGTAAACCTTACCACTCTGGAAGGCAGAGCCATGATGATCAAAGGCCAGAATGTGATGAACCTCATCGAAAGTATTGACAAGCCCGTAATCGGAGCCATCAATGGTTTTGCTCTTGGCGGCGGATGTGAGCTTGCTATGGCATGCGATATGAGAATTGCTTCAGAAAAAGCAAAATTTGGCCAACCTGAAGTAAATCTTGGAATCATTCCGGGATTCGGAGGAACACAAAGACTTCCAAGACTTGTCGGCAAAGGAATGGGCAAATACCTGATTATGACGGCTGAAATGATCGATGCTCAGGAAGCTTACAGAATAGGACTTGTTGAGAAGGTTGTTCCCGCAGAAGAATTAATGGGTGCGGCAGAAAAAGTTGCGAAAGCCATTATGTCCAAAGCCCCTATCGCGATCCGAGCTGCTAAGATAGCTATTAATAACGGAATCAGCCTTGATATCAAGACCGGCGTTGCGTTCGAGGGAGAAGCATTGGTAGCACCGTTCAGTTCCGAAGACAGAGCGGAAGGTATGGGAGCATTCCTGGAAAAGAGACCTGCAGTATTCAAGAATAAATAAATAATCATTATCATAAATGCACCTCAGTCGAGGTGCATTTTTTTGAGATTCGCAAATTATCTAATGAGTGTAATCAATAATTGTGATTTCTTCTCCGACTTTCCTTATGATTGCTGCTTTCATCTGTTCTGCATGCGGGCAGACAAATCCAATAGGCGTTCCTTTTGTTATGCAGGAAGCCAAGACGATCGTGTCAGCACCCCTTTTCACCATTTCTGCAGCTCTGGTTGCTGCTTTTTTCCCAGGACATCCTCCGCAGGTATTTACTCCAACAACTTCAATATCTTCTTCTATTCCTTCAAAGGCGAGTTTCTTTGTATTCATCACCTTCAAGCAAGTTGTGGCAGGGCACATATCCTCTGTTTGCATACATCTAATTAAACCTACTTTCATTTGATTCTCTCCTTTGCTATTTTTTGTTTTTAATAAACACCAAACCAAAATGGTAAGGTAGAAGATCTACTTGATTTTCCAAAACAAATCCTGTTTTTTCCGCCCAATCTATAATCATTTCAGGTTTTGGCCTAATTTCCATGGATGGACCTCTAGGTGTTTCTTCATTTTTCCAGTGTATTACACCGATTTTCCCATTGTCGTTTAAAGCATCATATGCCGTTTTTAAAAGGGTTAAAGGTTCTTCCCCGTGAAGGATGTTAAATAAGGTAATATAGTCTATTTTATCTTTATAATCTCTCAAGAGTTTCATGGTATCTTCTGTCAATATGTCCCCATGAATTAAATCAACACAAGAGACATTATTGGCATTTATTTTGTCTTTACAAATGTTTATCATTTCCTTATCAATGTCTATTCCTACTACTTTTCCTCTAATAAGTGTCGTAGCTGGTATTAGAAAAGTACCATAACCGCATCCAACATCTATTAGCGTTTCGATTTGATTATCGATACCTAATTTTTTCAGGACTTCTGTAGGAGTAAAAAATGTGTTCCATAAATCTTCTGATGGCATCCCTGATTCTCTGTATTTCATTGGTTAATTTCCTCCATTTTGTACTTCCTTAACTAGTTCTATATTTCTTTCCATCTGTTCGATCATAGCTTCTCTCATAATTATACAAGCCTGAAGCGTTTTCGGGTTTGATATGGAATAATACATCTTGTTCCCATCACGTCGAACATGAACAACACCCTTTTCCCGCATTATCGCCAAATGCTGTGATACATTAGGAACTTTGACATCCATTGACGTGGCAAGTTCTTCAACACACAATTCTTTTTCTCCCAACAGAAAAAGTATTTCTATCCTGATTGCACTACCCATAAACTTACAGAAATCTGCGTGCATTTCATATAGTCCTTTCTGATTATCCATTTATAATAGCTCCTTCATTATTTGCATATATTCGCAAGTACTAAATTAAATATACTACATAAAGTATAATAGAGTCAATCAATGTTTCTAATCTACATAAAACTAGTTATTTTTAAGATACAGCTACGGGCAGTCTTCCCTATTGGGTCAACTGCCCTACTAATATTAACCTTCTGTGATATCTTCTTCCTCACCCTTCGGAATAGCATCTGTTTGTTCATCTGTTTTTTCATTATAATGCAGCAGTATGGTGGCTGCTACGATGAGAACGACTCCAAAGAGCTGAATTGGTCTCATGTGCTCCTTAAGGATCGTAAACGCCAGGATCAGCGTCATAGGCAGCTCAATGGAAGAAATGACGGAAACCTTTTCAGAGCCTATATATTGCAGTGCCTTGAAGAAGAAATAGGCAGGAAGAACTCCCGAAAAAGCGGCCAGGAAGAAAATCGAGGGCAAGGCGCCCGGGTCTACGGAAAAGCCGACGCCGCTTCCTGCAAGCATCACCATGGTAAAAAGCATTGATGAAAAGCATGCGTAAAAATTAATAACATTGGGGTCTTCCGCTTTCAGCTTCAAATCGGCAAAAATATTATAAAACGAATAGGTTACCCCGCTTAAAATGCCAAGTGTAATCCCAATGGCAGAAAAACTCAGGGTATCGGAAAAAACGTCAAGAACGATCGCTGTACCGCACGCTGCAAACAGGACGGAGACATAGTTGATCGGCTTCATGGTTTTAATTTTGGTAACGCCAAAAAAGATCGTGATGAAAACGGGGTGCAGAAACAATAACATGGATGATATTCCGGCGTCAAGATACTGCAGGGCAGAATAAAAGAGCATATTGGTACTTGCTCCTCCGATCATTCCAAGCAGAGCAAAAGAACATATCTTTTTAGCGCTGCATCGGAACGCACCTGGCTTTCTTATGAAAATCCAGGTACCCAGAATTGAGATCGAAAAGATATATTGATAAAATGTAACCTGAAACGGATGTGTACCGCCGGTGATCAGATTTTTTGCAACGACGGCAACAAGTGCATATAAAAATGCTGCCAGTATTGCATAGAGATATCCGTGTGTATGTTGTCTCATTCGTCATCCTTTACAGTGCTTCCCTTGCGTATTTGTAAGATTTCTGCGCCTACACTGTTATTATATGCCTTTTGCAATATTTTTCCAAGACATTCCTGATTATTTTGAAATGATTCCTGAAGATAAGAAAAGAGAGACCCCAGGTCTCCCATTTCTTTCCTATTATTTCAATCCCATCGGTTCATCACAGAAGATACGTCTGTCCATCTGCTTTGGTACTCCATCCATTTTCGGCTTAAAGTCCATCAAATCCAGAACTTGTGTCTGAAGATCGATTCCCGGGGCTATTTCTGTCAGATATACTCCGTCTTTTCTCAATTCAAATACAGCTCTTTCCGTAATGTACATAACCGGTTGTCCGATTTTTGCAGCATACTCACCGCTGAATGTGATTTGCTCCACTTCATTGATGAATTTCCGTTCGGTTCCTTCCTGAAGGATCTTGATTTCTCCGTCACGAATGTCCGTTTTGAGTGATCCTGCGGTAAAAGTACCGCAGTAGAACACCTTTTTTGCATTCTGAGTTATATTGATAAAACCGCCGCATCCGGCAATTCTCGGACCAAATTTACTAACATTGATATTGCCTACCTTATCCGCCTGTGCCAGACCTAAAAATGCAAGGTCTACTCCGCCGCCGTCATAGAAATCAAACTGAACGTGCTGGTCCAGGATACATTCCGGATTTACGGAAGCGCCGAACTGAGAACCGCCGCATGGTACACCACCGACGGGACCTGCCTCAACGGTCAGTGTCATATAGTCACCGATCCCTTCTTCATTGGCAACGGCTGAGATATATTCAGGGATTCCGATTCCAAGGTTTACTACGGTATTTTCCGTCAGTTCCATTGCAGCTCTGCGTCCGATCACCTTCTTGGCGCTCATTGGCGGTGCTTCCAGACTGTCTACAGGAACAGTGATTTCTCCGCACAGGGAAGGATCATATTCATGATCAAAGGATTGCTGGTGATCATATGGGTCTGAAATTACCAGTCCATCCACATAGATTCTCGGGATCTTAACCAGTCTTGGATCCAGTGTCCCAGCTTTCACGATTCTTTCAACCTGAACGAACACTTTGCCTCCGCTATTTTTTGCGGCCTGGGCTAAGGCGGTTACCTCGTGGGTACCTACTTCCCTTTCCAAGGTAACGTTTCCGAGTTCGTCTGCATAGGAACCCCTTAAAAATGCAATATGGATCGGGAACGCTTTATAAAGCAGTTTTTCTTCTCCCAAAATTTCCACTACTTCAACGATGTCCTCTTTTGTGATTTCGTTGAGCTTACCGCCCTGCTTTCTCGGGTCTACGAAGGTATTCAATCCTACATGGGTAATGGTACCGATCTTGTGAGCGGCAATATCCCTGCAAAGCTGGGATAACGTACCCTGCGGCAGATTATATCCTTCTATCTCATTGTTTAAAATGCATTTTCCAAGAGCCGGAGCGGTATTATAATGGCCTGCAATGACTCTTTTGGTCATTCCTTTATGTGCAAAGTGATCGGCGCCTCTTCCATCTCTGTTTCCTTGGGCAGCCGCATAAAAATAAGTAAGATTCTTCGGAGCTCCAGTCTCTAAAAATCTCTTTTCCAGTGCCTTTGTCAGGGATTCAGGAATGGCGCTTCCAACGAATCCGCTGGATGCCAGTGTCTGTCCATCCTCTACGAAATTTGCCACCTCTTCGGCGGTCAAAACCTTCATGTTTCTCATCCGGGTTTCCTCCAATATATCGTTTCTTATTCTTACTAGAATTGACTCATACGAGCCATGTTATTCCCATTCGAATTGACTCATGGTTACCATGTTAGCATTTCGTTATATATTTGTCAATATCAGAAACCATGTATACATTGGAAATAGACTGAAAATTGAAACAAAGGATACGAAATGCTCCGTATCCTTTGCGAATGTTTGTTATATTTGAATCAAACTTGTGATCAGATGATTTATACAGGTTTTGGTAATCTCTGTGAAATTACATTCATCAGATTGTCGGTCGAATCCATCGGATCGATAAATTCCACATCTCCAACAGTTTTTAAAACTGCTTTTTCAGGAGCGAGAACTCCGCCGAAGATTTCTCCGATTTCAGCATACTTATACTTGAAAAGCTGATCATCCATTTCCACGGAGATATCATACGTGTCGTCATACGGCATTTCAACTTCAAATACGTGGGCAAGTTCTGCGGCGATTTCCCAGTTGCTGAAGGAAACATCCTCATTCACTGCCTGACGCACCGGCTGTAATCTTCTTTCCGTATTGGTAAAGGTTCCTTCCGTGGAAGCAAACGCAGTACCTGGAATGATCACATCCGCTTTCTTTGCGGTCTCAGTCATGTGCGTATCGGATACCATCAGGAATTCAAGTCCGCTCAAGTCTGCCTTAACATCTTCGCCGAAGATCAGCAGTGCCTTAACGCCGCTCATTGCTTCCGCGCCGGCTCTGATTCCAAGATCGATAATACCCTGGCTGTTGTTCTTTGCCTTAACCATCAGGATACCGTCTCGAGGGCTTCCGATGTGTCCGGAAACCACTGCGATATCAGCAATCAATGTTGCCGCATCCGTTGTTACGAAGTTCTGCTGGAATACGATCATCGCTTTCTTGGCATTTCCATATAATGCAGCTACATCCTTGGCAGCGTCGCTTGCAGCAACCTTGGACAGGCTGGCAGCGAATTCATCAAAGCCCTCAGCCTTTGATGTCTTACCCATATCCAGAAGCGCTTTCGCTACTTCCTTCAGGAAGCTGACATCATTCTTCACATACAGTGCCTTTGCAGCGAATTCGAAATGCTGTTCATAACCCACCGGATTGATCAGAACCACCTTGGCGCCTGCTTCTGCAGCCTGTTTAAGTTTTATCTGAATAACCGGGTTAAGTACTGAATTAAATCCTGTAACAAGAATCACTTCTGTTGCGAGAAGCTCATCGATTGTGTTCGGAGAAGCATCGAAGCCCAATACCTTGGCAATCCCGTTTTCTCTGTTATTGAAACAAAGTGTCTTGGCGCCGATGGTATCAGCAAACTTCTTGATCGCATAAGCTTCTTCATTTGTATATCGGTCGGAAACAGCTACCGCTACCGCATCCTTGCCGTATTTTGCCGCGATGGACTGAGCCTTCTTAGCGGTCAGTACGAATGCTTCATGATAGTCTACTTCTTCCAATCCATGTTCTTTCTTGATCATTGGATCCAGCAGTTTGCCTTCCAGTTCAGCACAGTCAAATCCAAATCTGCCTTTACCGCAGAGAAGTCCTTTGTTTACTTCGCCTTCTTTGTCAGGGACTGCCTTGATCAGCATATCGCCATAAGTTTCGAGGTGCAGACTGCAGCCAACGGAACAATAGGAACAGGTCGTATCTGTCTCTTCTGTATCGAGCGGAACTGATTTCGCTAATGTTAATCGTTCACCAAGAGCACCTGTCGGACATACGCTTACGCACTGACCGCAGGATATGCATCCGGATTCAACCAGCGGCTTTTCCAGAGTTGGTTTTACGACCGTGTCAAAACCTCTGTGCACCAATCCCAGAGCTCCGACGCCCATTACTTCATCGCAGACACGAACACATAATCCGCAAAGGATACACTTGTTCGGATCTCTTACGATGAATGGATGATTGTCTTCAAACTCGATCTTGTTCACATCACCGGCAAATCGTTCCGGCTTTACATTATATTCATTTGCAAAGTCGATGAGCTTACATTCAAAGTAATCGTGGCAACCGCATTCCAGACATCTCATTGCATCTGCCATCGCCTGATCTTCATCATAGCCGTACACGACCTCAGTAAAGTTGTCTTTTCTTTCCTCGGCATGCAGGTGATCCATCTTCGGTCTGCATTCTCTTTCTCTGTCTTCAAAGGTCTTTTCCGTGATGTCATTTCTTTCAACCGTGTAAGGCTTTTCATACTTTATGGTTTCGCCTGCCAGATATGCGTCGATGATATTCGAAGCCTTCTTTGCGTCTGCAATCGCTTCGATTGCGATGGAAATCTTGTCATTTCCGCAGTCGCCGCCTGCAAAAACGCCTTCCATGCTGGTCATGAATGTCTCCGGATCGTATGCTATGCCCTTCTTCTTAGTAAGGTCTAGCCCTTCAAAGCCCTTTGGATCCACTGCCTGACCGATAGCCAGGATCACCGTATCAACATCGATTGTCTCTGTTTTTCCCTCGATTGGCCTAGGTGCCCTTCTTCCGCTTGCATCCGGTTCGCCGAGCTCCATAACCTGAAGCAGTACTTGCTTAGCATGACCGTTCGCATCTTTGATCACTTCGATTGGATTCGTCAGATTCTTAAAGATAACGCCTTCTTCATCTGCTTCCACGATTTCGACCATATCTGCCGGCATTTCGTCTTTTGTACGTCTGTAAATATTATAAACATTTTCAGCACCAAGTCTGACCGCTGTTCTGCAAGCGTCCATAGCAGTATTACCGCCTCCGACGATCGCAACATTTTTGCCCAGCTTGATTTCTTCGTTTCGAACAACTTTTCTTAAGAAATCGATACCGCCGATGACGCCGTCTGCATCTTCTCCCTTGCATCCCACACCGGTGGAAACCCAAGCGCCAATACCAACGAGCACCGCATCAAAGTCTTTTTTGATGGAATCAAAGGAAAGATCTATTCCAATCCTTGTATTCGGCATCATGGTTACGCCCATCTTTTCGATGAGGTAAATTTCTTCATCCAATACTTCCTTTGGAAGTCTGTATTCAGGAATACCGTATCTCAGCATACCGCCGAGCTTCGGCATCGCTTCAAAGATCGTTACATCATGTCCCATGATCCTGAGGAAGTACGCTGCGGAAAGACCCATTGGGCCGCCGCCGATTACCGCAACGGATTTTCCGGTAGCAGGAGCCATATCCGGCATGAACGGATCGTCACCGGACAAGTCCATATCAGATGCAAATCTCTTCAGCCAAGCGATGGAGATCGGCTCATCGATGAGTTTTCTTCTGCAGTTGTCTTCGCAAGGATGCGGACATACTCTTCCGATTGCTCCAGGTAGAGGAATCTTGTTCTTGATCAGTTCGATGGCTTTTTCAAATTCACCGTTGGCGATCAGGCCAACATAGCCCTGACAATCTGTGTTTCCCGGACATGCCAATACGCATGGCGGTCTGCAGTCTCCAACATGGTTGGATAACAGAAGCTCAAGATTTGTCTTTCTGGATTCTTTTACTCTCTCCGTTGTGGTTTTGATGATCATGTTCGGTGCGATTTCCGTAGCACAGGCTTTCACCATTTTAGGATTGCCTTCCACTTCTACTACGCAAATTCCGCAAGCTCCATATATTTCTGTTCTTTCATCAAAGCAGAGAGTTGGGATGTAGATATCATTTTCTTTTGCAACATCCAGGATCGTTTGCCCCGGAAGCCCGAAAACTTCTTTTCCGTCTATATTTAATCTAAATTTTTTCATCTTTCTTCACCTCTCTCCCTTAGTCTCTGATGATCGCGCTGAATCTGCAAGTTTCCTCGCATTTTCCACACATGATACAAAGGTCCTGATCGATTTCATGCTGCTTTTTCAATTCACCCTTAATCGCGTTAACAGGGCACTTTCTGGAACAGAGAGTACATCCGGTACACTTGTCGTTAATGGTAAAGGTCAATAATGGTTTACATGAATGAGCAGTACATTTTTTCTTATAAATATGATCCTCGTATTCATTTCTGAAGTACTTGATCGTGGTGAGTACCGGATTCGGAGCAGTCTGACCCAAGCCGCACATAGAACCATCTTTGATTTTCTGAGCAAGCTCTTCCAGAAGTTCGATATCTCCGTCTTTTCCTTCACCGATTGTGATTCTTTCCAGGATCTCAAGCATTCTCTTTGTACCTACACGGCAGTAGTTGCACTTTCCGCAGGATTCTTTTCGTGTGAAATCAAGGAAATATCGAGCCATATCTACCATACAGGTCGTTTCATCCATAACGATCATACCGCCGGAACCGACGATAGCACCGGTTTTTGTAATATTTTCATAATCTACAGGCGTATCGATCAGGGAAGCCGGAATACATCCGCCGGAAGGTCCGCCCATCTGAACTGCTTTGAATGGTATATCATTCTTAATACCATCTCCGATACCGTAGATTACATCTTTAAGAGGCATTCCCATTGGAACCTCGACGAGTCCGCCCTTCTTGATTTTTCCTGCCAGAGCGAATACCTTAGTACCCTTGCTCTGAGGAGTTCCAAATGCGCCGAAGGCAGCTCCTCCGTTTGCTATGATCCAAGGAACATTTGCAAATGTTTCAACGTTATTGATATTAGTAGGCTGCTGCCAGAATCCCTTTTGAGCAGGGAACGGAGGCTTCAGTCTCGGCATACCTCTTTCCCCTTCCAGAGAAGCGATCAATGCTGTTTCTTCGCCGCATACGAAAGCACCGGCACCGGCCTTGATTCTGAGATCAAAGCTGTAATTCGTGCCAAACAGATTTTTGCCGAGGAAACCTTTTGCTCTGGCCTGAGCCATTGCGATCTCTAGTCTGTGAATTGCCAGCGGATATTCCGCACGAACGTAAATGACACCTTCCGTTGCGGCCATGGCGAATCCGCCGATGATCATACCTTCGATGAGGGAATGAGGGTCACCCTCCAGAACGCTCCGATCCATGAATGCGCCCGGATCTCCTTCGTCAGCATTACATACCATATACTTATCTTTTCCAGGGTTTGACTTTGCAGCATTCCATTTGAACCAAGTCGGGAATCCGGCGCCGCCGCGTCCTCTTAAACCTGAAATTTTGATTTGTTCAATTACTTCATCCGGTGACATGGAAGTAACTACCTTTTTCGTTGCTTCATAACCACCATTTGCAATATATTCATCGATATTTTCCGGATTGATCAATCCGCAGTTTCTCAGAACGATTCTCTCCTGCTTATCGATAAATGTCTTGTCAATATCCGAAATTTCCTGATCCTTTGCAACTTCGCCGCCAATCAGGTGTTTTTCAACGATTTCTGTAACTTTGTTGGGCTGAACTTTTACATATCTTGTTAAGCCGCCCTTGTCATCATACACGTCAACGATCGGTTCCAAATAGCAGTTCCCGACACAGCCGGTCAAATCAACTGGGATATTAAGGCCTTTTTCTTTGATCTGCTTTTCAAACTCTGCAGCAGTTTTCTTGGCGCCCGAAGCTACTCCGCAGCTTCCTTGTCCTACAACAACCTTCATACTATTTTTCACCTCCTACGCCTCTCTCTGTCTGATCTCGCTCAGAGCCTTCTTTGCGCTATCTTTTGTTAAATTACCGTAAGTCTCATCGCCGGAAACACTCTTGACCATCATTACCGGTGCAAGACTGCAGCAGCCCAGACAAGCCACATTATTCAGAGTGAAAATTCCATCCTCTGTCGTTTCTCCGTCATTGATATTTAATTCTTCACAAATTGCTTCCTCTATCTTATCAGCACCGTTAACATGACAAGCCGTCCCTTTGCAAAGCATGATGAGATACTTGCCGATGGGTTTCAGTCTGAACTGAGAGTAGAATGTAGCAACGCCGTAAATCTTTGCCGGCTTGATTCCGGTCTGCTCAGCAATATAGTTGATTGCATCCATGGACAGAAATCCATAGATATCCTGAGCTTTTTGTAAAATGGTAATCAAGCTTCCAGGTGTCTTTGCATACTTCTCCATTACCGGAGCCAATTCTGTAAAGTCAGGTGTATTGCACTCACATTGGCAATCACTGTTTTTACAAGTCATAATTTTTTCCTCCCATAATACTAATTCGGTTTTCGTTCTCGAAATTTTTTTAATTCATACAACATTTCCAGCATATCAAATAACCTTTAAAAACACAAGCAGTTTCAAAGGTTAAACGTCGTTTTTTGCGGAAAAAACGGAAGTTATAATATTCAGTTTTTTCGAAAATTTTCAAGAAGTATTTTGGTAAATTTTGCGAAACTAGTTACAAGCTTCTTAATGTCCAGTTCCATAATAAACAGACCGGATACCAGCAGCGCTGCACCGACGTAAGCTCGCCCGGAAAGAATTTCACCTGCCAGAAAATATGCGACAATTCCGGCAAATACCGGTTCCAGAGAAAAAATGACTCCCACGTGGGATGCGCTTGTGTACTGCTGCGCCAGCGCCTGCGCAATGAATGCAATTCCGGTGCAGAAGATCGACAGAAAAAGCACAGCGGTCCAGGTTCCGGGGGAATGTGGCAATGTTGGAGTTTCAGCAAATAATGAAATAATTAAATTGAACAAACCGGTAAACCCAAGCTGGAATACGCCTAACTGAAAAGCATTGACCTGGTCCTTGTTTACAGCGATCTCTGTCAGCAGCAGATCGACAGCATAAGCGAATGCTGCCATGATGCAGAATATATCTCCTAATGCAGGCCTTAAATTATCTTTCAATGTCAGCAGAGCAATCCCGATGAGACACATGATCACAACAAGTGCCAACTTTTTTTCCGGTATCTGTTTCAGAAAGAAAAAAGCCAGAATTGGGGTGATTATAACCGTTAGAGCACATAGAAATCCTGCATTGGATAGCGAGGTATACTTGACGCCGAAGGTTGCTCCGATATAGACAAAAAGGAGTGCGAATCCTATGATCGCACTGTATTTCATCGTTGTCCGATTGACCGTCTTCAGTTTTGGGAAGGCAAAAATAACTGCAATAAAAAATGCGATTAAAAACCGCAGTGCATTCAGCGTAAACGGTCCGACCTCGGCAAGGCTTACGTCGATGAGCCAGTACGATACGCCCCAGAACAGTGTTACCATCAGCAGCATAATATCTGCTCTCATTTGTTTTGTCATTCTATCTCTCCGTAAAATTCCGGACTGCCAAACTATATTTCTGCAATGAAGAGTTCCAATGCCAATGAAGATTCCAGCAGGCCGGTCTTGATGTTTTTATCGATTTCATAAGTTTTCTGCAGGATCTTCCGCAGATGGGAAAGGGTATATTTTTCAGCAAATCCCGCTGATTTCTTTATTCTGAATTCGTGGATGCCAAGAGTATCCTTCATTTCTGAAAAGGACTTCCCTTCCTCCTTCATTTCTTTCACCGACAGAATGATCTCAAAATGGGAACAGAGCAAAGCCAGAAGCTTATACACCTGCTCACCGGAAACCAATAAATTATGAAGCATCTGATAGGCTTCATCTTTTCGGTCCTTGCCTAAAGAATCGATCATGGCAAAGACGTTGGTATCCATATTGCCGGAGATTGTGTTTTCCACGGCGTCCATTCCGATATCGACTCCTTCGTTGTAGGCTACGGCTTTCTTGATATCATTTTCCAGATTATATAAGTTGTAATCCGTATCTTTATCGTAATACCCTGAGGCAGCGATCAGTTCAGCAACCACGGTTGCCCTTGCAGTCTTTCCCGCTTCCTTGAATCTCTTTTCGATATATGATTTTAAGGACTTTTCGTCGAGCTCACCAAATTCATAAATCCCTCCGGATTCAGAGATGCTTTTAAATATCTTTTTTCTTTTGTCGGCACCGCCTGCTGTAATGATCAGCAAGCAGTTATCCGGGATTTTCTTCAGATACTCGGCCAGCTTTTTTTCCTCTTCCTCGTCAAAGCCCTTCGTTTTTCCGCCCTCAATGAGCTTGAAATCAGTGATCAGGACAACCCGTCGTTCGGAAAGGAAGGGTAAGGTTTCGCAGTCGTTTCTGATCTGTTCAAAGGTGATCGCCGTACCGTCAAGCCTGGAAAAATCCATATCCCTGCAGACCTCGTTCACATACTTATGCAGCAAAGCGTCAACAGCCCAGTGGATCAGGAAATCCTCCCTGCCGTAAAGCAGCAGCAGGTTCTTCACACTGTTGTTCCTGATATCCTTATCTATTCTTTTATATGCGTGCTCTTCCGCAGCAGAACTTTTATATGCCATGACTGTTCCTCTTCTACGTTCCATAGATTTTCGTCGTATGTAAAAATGATTGCTCCGTTTAAATCGTTTCTATAGACAATTATACCTTTTTTTGCACATTTATCAATGACCGATGGATGAGGGTGTCCAAAATTATTTTTTCCCACCTGAAATACTGCGATTTTTGGATCGACAACATCCAAAAATTCATCCCCAGTTGAGTATTTGCTTCCATGATGGCCGACTTTGAGAACATCTGCAGCCAGAACAACGGGATTCTCTTCATAGTTCCTCATGATTTCCTGCTCCCCTTCCAGTCCCAAATCCCCGGTCATCAGCACAGTCAATCCCCTGTAATAGATCTTCACGATAAGGCTGCTCCGGTTCTCATCCTTTTCCTCCAAAAGAAGCGTTTCGTATACATCTTCGGAATGCTCCTCCGGATACAGCACATCGATCCAGACATCTTTTTCGATCCGGATCCGGTCCCCTTTGGTCAGATACAACATATCTTGTTTATGCAAACCGGTTTCTGCCAATATTTCCAACTCCCGAAGCCGGTTCGCTTCATAGATCCCAAGATTTTTGATCTCCATCTTTCCCGCGAGCTGTTCAATGCCGAGATAATGATCGTCATGCAAATGGGTCACAATGGCAAGATCAATTTTCTTTACTCCGTTTTTCAGCAGATAGGGAAGAAGTATCTTTTCTCCCACCTTATAATTCTGGTTGCCTCCTCCGTCAATGAGGATATTCCTCCCCTCCGGTGTGCGGATATGCAGGCAGTCTCCCTGTGGAGCATATGTATAAACCACATGAATATGTGCAGGAAATAAACATTTTAAATAGGCTTGGGCTAGAAATTCCAATGGATCTCAAGCTCTTTTCGATTTATTGAAGTGGTATTTCTAATCGTTATATAATCAATAAAATTATCAATGATTTCCCGATCGAGATATTCAATTTTATTATATTTAGATATAACGTCTTGCTTATCTCTTTTACGCTTATCACTCTTAGTAATTTTGTCCATTGTGTTATCGATTTCAGTTAATTGTAATTCTGCTTCTTCCTTTTCTTCCGAAAGTCTTTTACTGAGCATCATAAACATATCTTCCTGGATTACCTCTTTAACTTTATCAATATACAGATTTGTCAAAGCTCTTTCGCATCCATCTATTTGTTTCTTGAATTTGTCTCTCTTGCTTTCTAAGTCGCTGATTATGTCAAGGTTGTTGTCCCTCTCGTGGATTTGAGATATTATGGCTGCTTCCTCAAAGTTCCCATGAATAAGATCGTTGATCTTGTGGAGTACAAACTCATCCAATACCTTTTCAATGATACAAGAGCCGCTGCACAGCTTTCTTGAAGACTTATTTATCTTACATCTATATTGGATAATTGTGGGGCGTTCCTGGCCTTTATAAGAGCTCTTGCAGACATTTCTGTACATGGACTCTTCACATTCACCACATCGAAGCTTTCCGGAATACTTATCGATTTTTCCTGTCTTTCTAGGCCTTTTTCTTTCACCAGCTAAATCAGATACTCTTTCAAAAGTCCTTCGGTCGATGATTGGCTCATGAACATCCTTGACGATTATCCATTTGTTTTTGGGCTTATGTATCTTTCTTTGATTCTTATAGCTTGTAGTTCCGATTTTGTTTTGAACAATGTCTCCTGCATAGACCCTATTCGTCAGTATAAAATGTACGGTTGTCATTTCCCACAGCTTCAAGCCGGTTTTGTTGCGTGTATTCTTGTATTTCAAGCCTTTTAGCTCTTTATACTTCGAAGGACACGGGATATCATTTTCATTTAGGTATCTTGCTATTGAATGAGCACCATAGCCCTCTAAATACATTTTGAATATCTTTTTAACGACTTCGGCGGCTTCTACATCAATGATCAACTTGTTTTTATTCTGAGGATCCTTTTCATATCCGTATGGAGCAAATGCCCCGATAAATTGACCTTGCTTCATTTTGGTTATTAAGGCAGCTTTGATATTTTCCGATGCATCTTCAAGATACCATTCATTAACTAGTCCATTAATTTGCCGTGACTTCTTATTTCCCTTTACATCGGTATCAGCATTATCGGTTATGCCAATGAACCTGATGCCCCACTCAATGAACTTACCATGAATATACTTTTCTACATGCTCCATATCTCGGGTGAATCTTGCTTGGGATTTACAAAGAACAATATTAAATTTCCCCTCTTCGGCATCCTTCAATAGCTTGTTATACTGTGGTCTGTTCGCATCAGCGCCGGAGTAATCATCATCGGAATAGATATCATAAACTCCCCATTCGTTTTTCATAGCATAATCAATTAACATTGTCTTTTGGTTCTGTATGCTCTCGCTGTCCTGTGTTTCATACTCCTTTCCTCTGTCTTCATCTGAGAGCCTAACGTATATACTGACTAATTCCATAATATAGTGACCGTCCTTTCTTAAAAAGAAAGCCACTCACCTAATGATAATTTTATCATAGACAAGTGGCTATTTCAAAATATATAAAACGTACTAAGACGTATAATATGTGGTTAATTCATTACTTTCATGCATACATATTAACCTTGCTATAATGCTTTGCACGCTCATTCTTAAAGCTTCTTCTGTTTCAGATTTAAAAAAATCCCTAGAGCGAACAGTAACATTTCCTATTTTGTATTCATTTACATTCTTTGCTACCATTTTCTATCCCTTCTTTTGATCAAAATAAAAAGTCAAGCGGTAAGCTTAACCTTAACTTTATATGGTTGCTTGAAAACTCCTGTTTAAGCTGTTTGGATCATGCTTTATCAGCCGGTAGTTCTTCGGATTCACTTTACAAAGTTTGTCCAGCTTCGTCATGATCGGACGGCTGCAAGTGTATATCTCACACTCGCTAGAACTGTCGTCAAATATGATGATCGTTTCCCGTTCTTCTGCGGACAGTGATAATTTTGTTTGATTCATATATAAACCCCTTTGTCTTTTTTATAATGGGAAGAATTAATTTACCTTGCCGTTATATTTCACTCAGCCCAATTTTGGGTTCAGTTACTACAAGGACAATCCAATTCTGGATTGAGCTACTACAGAACAAAGAATAAAGGAGAGGCGATGATCACCTCCCCCTCTTCTCTCTTATGCGTGGCCTGTGGGACCTTACTGTATACCCAATGCCTGTAATACCGCTGACGATCTGTCGCCAGATTGATACAATGCTAACGCCTGATCGTACGTTAATGACGAACCGCTGCCACTGCTGCCGGAATTATACGCCTTGTACCATGCAAGTGCATTTGCGTCCGCATCTTGTGATGCTTCATATGCCGTTGTTTGCTGCCCTGTGATCTTCTGGTTTCTTGCCGCCAGTAACGCTTTGATTCTGTAGTCTGTGTCAGATACACCCTGCGATCTCAGATTATTGATCTCCTGCATGTAATCGTCAGAGTATGCGCCGATTGTATTTGTGAAGTCGGATTTCTCGGTTGCTGCTTGCGTGTTCGCCTGCGCTACCGCATCACGCATAGCCTGAATTCTTGCGTTGTAGGTAGTTTCATCAATTCCTGCCAATATGTCAGCTTCATCCGATATCTGCTTAGAGCCTAAACTTTTTCCCGCGTTTTCGCTGTTCCTGATCTGGTTTGTCTCATAATCATCGGCCTTATTTCTTCCTTGGCCCCTGGCGGAATTTAACCCGACCTTGCCCGTGACGTTTTGGCCGATCTCCTGACCGCTTGGCCCCAATGCCTTACAAAGCTCCGGTCATGACCTGTTATAACCTGTGCCCACG
>CAZTEH010000056.1:0-18782 GCA_964612345.1 uncultured Oscillospiraceae bacterium
GTTTTCTCTCACCGCCTGAACTGACCTGCATCACATTAAAAAGCGAATAAGTTACTCCGTCTGCCTTTCTTTATTCCTTGACAACCTCCTCTTATCAATGATAAGCTAAAAATGTAAATGTTTGGCGTCTTTTGGGAGGTTTTAATCAAAATGGATTGGTTTGCACCGGATTATCTTTTATATGGATCGATTATTCTATATCTGGCTGCTGCAATTGCAGCTATTATTTTTTATAAACATCATCAATATTGCACACGGTTTGCCCAGGCAGGCTGTATCATTGCCTCTGTGCTCGGTGCTGCTTCCGCTGTCAGCTTGCTGCTGTCGGGTCAGGAAAAACTAGTTTTGAAACCCTTCGAAGCATCCATACCTTATGTGTCCGTCAGTATGACGATGGATGCCCTTTCCGCATTCTTTATCCTGATTTTATCTGTGTTGACCTTCTGCGTATCGATCTATTCCATCGGTTACACCGCACATTATCACGGAAAACGAAATGTGGGGCTCTTTCATTTCCTTTACGCAACCTTTGTTGTTTCCATGGTTCTCGTATTCACTGCCGACAATGCTGTATTTTTCTTTATGGTCTGGGAGCTCATGGCAGTTCTTTCCTATTTCCTTGTTGTATTTGAATCGGAACAGGAGGAAAACCGGCAGGCGGGACTTCTGTATATCGTTATGACTCATATTGGAACCGCATTTCTCATGATCGCATTTATGCTCATGTTCTATTATACGAATACCTTTGATCTGTACGGAACGTCTGAGCAAATTCCGGAAACCGGCAGAAATCTAATGTTCCTGTTCTTCCTGATTGGATTTGCCACCAAGGCGGGTGTGATTCCGCTTCATATCTGGCTGCCCTATGCTCATCCGGCGGCTCCGGGAAACGTATCCGCTCTCATGTCGGGTATCATGATCAAAACTGCAGTCTATGGCTTGCTGCGTTTTGTTTTTCTGTACCTTGGGATCGAAACTCCATGGTGGGGCATCCTGATTTTGATCATCGGTTTGTGTTCCGCCGTATTCGGCGTTCTCTACGCATTGATCGAACAGAATATAAAAAAGCTGCTCGCTTACAGCAGCATTGAAAATATGGGAATCATCTTTATCGGACTCGGGATCGGTTTTCTGGCTTTCTCAAGGGATATCCACTGGGTCGGAGCTTTGTCTTTGACCGCTGCTCTGCTGCACTGCTTTAACCACACCTTGTTCAAGGGCGGTCTTTTCCTCGGAGTCGGTTCTATTCATTATGCGACCCATACAAAGAATATGGAAGAATTGGGCGGCCTGATCAAGAGAATGCCCGTTACGGCAGTATTCTTACTGGGAAGTGCCCTTTCCATCTCTGCCATTGTTCCCTTCAACGGATTCATCGGAGAATGGCTCCTGTATCAGTCCATCTTTGCAAGCATTTCCTCAGAAAATGCGGCACTGAATATCACCTTGATCCTATCTGTGGCGGTATTGGCATTATCAGGTGCTATGGCTGCAGCCTGCTTTATCAAGCTTTTCGGCATTTCCTTTCTGGGTCTTCCAAGAAGCGAACACGCTTCCCATGCAGAGGAGGTCCCTCTTTCCATGAATATCGGTACCGGCATCCTGGCTTCCTTATGTCTTTTGGTCGGGCTGCTGCCCATCATTCCTTTAACTCTGTTGAGCAGGGTGATCGCAGCAATGACTGGCAACGGCGTAGTCGGCGGGCTTCAGGGCGGTTTCCTCATGGCCTGGTATCCGCTGAAGATCAGCGGCAACAATAACGCCATATCACCGATTCTGATCTTCCTCCTCGTTATATTGGCGATCACAATTTCATTGCTTTTGCTCAGGCTGCTTGGCGGAAGCTATAGAGAAAGAAAATTCGGTACATGGGACTGCGGCTTCCGCAGCTTAAGTCCGAGAATGCAGTACAGCGGCACCGCGTTTTCGAAGCCGCTTAAAATCGTGTTCAAGATATTCTTCAAGTCATCCAGAGATTTGACATTCCAGGGAGACCATCCTTATCATCCGGAATCCATGGAATATACGATTACAACGGAATCCGTATTTGAAAAATATGTTTATATTCCTTTGCTGGTCTGGGCTACCGACTGGTCGAAGCGACTGAAATTTATGATACAGACAGGCAGTGTGCATACCTATCTTCTCTATATATTCGTTGCTGTTCTCATTTTGATGTTATATAACCGAATCGTATAAAGGAGGTTTCGCATGATTGCTCTCGTAAACAATTTCATACAGCTGCTGATCATCCTCCTTCTGGCTCCTATGGTCGGCGGCGTGATAAAGAAGATCAAGGCTCTGACCCAGAAACGTCAGGGAGCACCGGTTCTCCAGATGTACTATGACTTGTTTAAGTTGATTCAGAAAGAGTCTGTCGTCTCCGAAACCTCGTCATGGATCTATAAAGCAACACCTTATATCGTATTTTCAACGGCAGCGGTAGGTGCGCTGCTTGTGCCGGTCACAACCCTGTTTCCATCCGCCCGGTTCACCGGAGATATCATCCTGCTGTTTTATTTGCTGGCTTTGGGCAGATTTTTCATGTGCCTCTCAGCCCTTGATACGGGAAGCACCTTCGGCGGCATGGGCTCCAGCCGGGAAGCCATGATCTCGTCATTGATCGAGCCATCCATCCTGGTGTCTATATTCACCATCGGTCTGATTGCAGGCTCCACCTCCATCTATGAAATGATGGGGGCCATGAACTCGTTGGGAAATCCTCTGTTTCATCCGGTTTTCATCCTGACCTTCCTGGCTATGATGATCATCATACTGGCTGAAACCTCAAGAATCCCTTTCGACGATCCGGCAACCCATCTTGAACTCACCATGGTTCACGAAGCAATGCTGCTGGAATATTCGGGCAGACATCTGGCTTTGATGGAGTACGGCGCGGCAGTCAAGCAGCTGATTTTGATCACACTGGTGGTCAACCTGTTTCTGCCCGTGGATCAACTCATCGCGTTGACCGGAGCAGGCGGATTTATTATATCCGTTGTACTCTATTTTGTGAGAGTGGTTTTTATCGCCGTTCTCATTGCAATCGCAGAGGTCAGCACAGTTAAATTCCGTTTTTTCAGCATACCGAATCTTGCAGCGTTATCCTTTATTCTGTCATTTTTAGGATTCCTGCAGTATTTCGTTTTAGGGAGGTAGCATATGGATTCCTATCTTGATATATTATCGGTTTTGATTTTATTATCGTCCATCATTCTTGTTTCGCATAAGAGAATCAAATCCTATATCAAAACCTTCCGCATCCAGTCGGCGTTGATCGCATTGACAGCGGGCATCATGGGTTGGAACAGCCTGATGGAAGAAGGAAGTTTTGATATTCTTGTGGTTTGCGTCATCATTATTCTGCTGAAGGTCATCTTGATACCCAGACTGCTCCATAAAACCTACGGCAGTGTTGAATACAAGGTGGAAAAGGACTTTTTTCTCAATATTCCTCTGCTGATCATCATCTGCTGCGGACTGGTCGTCTTTGTATATTTCTCCGTATCCAATATCAGCGGCCTCAATGAAGATCACATCAATCTTCAGGTTGTAAATTCCTTTTCTGTCATTCTGATCGGCCTTTTCTTCATGATCAGCAGAAAATGGGCGCTTGGTCAGATGATAGGATTTCTGGTAATTGAAAATGGGATTTTTGTCACTGCGATGTTTTCAACTCACGGAATGCCGTTCATCGTGGATATCGGCATCTTTATCGATATGATCACAGCCATCCTCATCATGGGAGTTATGGTAATGCAGATCAACGAAAAATTTGAGTCGATCAACATCAACAAGCTGAGAAATTTGAAAGGATAAGATCATGGGACTGATGCTATGGTTTGTACCGCTTATCGCAGTGCTGCTATCAATTTTAATAAAGGAAACGAAGATTCTACACATTGCAAACGTAGCCTGCTCTTTTGCTTTGGTGCTGCTTGCAGGATTTACGACAAAGAGCGTCATTCTATCCGGAGTACTCCAGTACGATATTTTGGGAAGGCTCTTTTATCTTGATGCACTCAGCGTGATCATCCTTGATATCGTTGTGGTCATCGGTTTTCTGGTCAGTATCTATTCCATCGGTTATCTGAATGAGGAGCTGCGTCACGGTGAAGTGAACGCCAAGCGGATCCAGCTTTTTTATACGCTGATGTATTCTTTCCTTTTCACCATGATCCTAGCCCTGACCGTGAACAGCATCGGAGTCCTATGGATCGCAATCGAAGCAACCACTTTGGCTTCCACCTTCCTTGTGGGCTTCCACAACGACAAGCATGCCATTGAGGCTGCCTGGAAATATGTCATCATCTGCTCCGTAGGCATTGCCATCGCATTGGTCGGGATCATATTCCTGCATCTTTCCTCCGTCGATGCCATCGACAATGCCCATGCTTTGCAGTGGAATATTCTGTACGATCATGCAAAGGAGCTGAACAGTTCTGTTTTAAGGCTGTCCTTCCTGTTTATCATCATAGGCTTCGGTACGAAGGCCGGTCTGGTGCCGATGCACACCTGGCTTCCCGATGCACACAGCCAGGCGCCGTCACCCATCAGCGCCCTGCTTTCCGGAGTTCTGCTCAACAGTGCGCTGTATGCAGTCATTCGCGTGCTTGCCATCGTAAACAAGAATCTGGGAGACAACCAGTTCACCGGGAAAATCATGATTGGTTTCGGGCTGCTTTCCATCGCAACCGCCGCCATCTTCATTCTGACCCAGAAGGACTATAAGAGGCTGCTTGCTTATTCCAGCATTGAACACATGGGGATCATCGCCCTTGCCATAGGCCTGTTCACACCGCTGTCCATCTTTGCCGGCCTGTTTCATATGATCAATCATTCCTTTACGAAAGCTATGCTGTTCCTCGCTTCGGGGAACATTCTTCAAAAATATGAAACAAGAAAAATATCCAGTATCAGAGGATTGCTGAAGGTTCTTCCGATTTCCGGTTTCATTTTCCTTTTGGGGCTGTTTGCAATTTCGGGAACACCGCCCTTCAGCATCTTTGCCAGTGAATTGAATGTATTTTTATCCGTCTTTGCTGAGGGACGCCTCGTCCTTGGCTCTATGTTTATTTTGCTGCTGGCCCTCGTATTTGTTGGGATTGCAGTAACCCTATTCCCGATATTCTATGGAAAAGACGATTCAGAGGAAAGAACGCCGGGAGAAACCAACCCGGCCGGCGCAGCTGTTCTTATCGTGTTTCTTCTTATCATTTCAGTTACCGGTCTTTTCATGCCGGATGCCATGAAGGAGCTTATTACTTCAGCGCAAAGGATCATCGGAGGTTAGAATCATGACGATACAGGATTTACAGATAAAATTGGAGGAGCAGTTCCGGAATCATATCCTGCAATCCGCTACCATGAGAAACGAATTGTATCTGGAAGTCGATTCCTCGGGAATTAGAGAGATCTGCAGCCGGCTCGGCAGCGAGCTTGGTTGTACACTGATTTCTCTATTCGCTATGGATGAAAGAGAAAAGAAAGGACACTTTACAATATATTATACTTTTGCCGAAAGAAGCTCAGGCCTTTTGATTGTGCTTACCGTGTCAGTCGAACCTTCCCAGCGAAGCTTTCCATCGATCAGTGCAAAAGTTCCTGCAGCCGCTCTTTATGAAAGGGAAATTCAGGATTTGTTCGGCTTGCATCCCCTTGGACATCCGGATCCAAAGCGTTTGGTCTTCCACGGAAACTGGCCGGAAAACAATCATCCCCTTCGTAATGATTTTCCGTTAAGCAGCCGTCCGGGATTTGCTGATGAGAAAATGGAGTTCAAAACCATAAACGGAGAAGGAGTTTTTGAAATTCCTGTAGGCCCTGTTCATGCGGGGATCATTGAGCCGGGTCATTTCCGCTTCAGTTTAGCGGGAGAGCCCATATTAAACCTGGAAGCACAGCTTTATTTCGTGCATAAGGGCATCGAAAAGCTCTGCGAGGGAAAATCTGTGGAGAAGTGCTTTTTTATCTCCGAACGAATTTCCGGAGATGAGACGTTCACCAATTCCCTTGCGTACTGTCAGGCCATCGAAAAAATCGCCGGAATAACGGTTCCGGACCGGGCGGAGTATACCAGAGTCCTGTTTGCGGAATTGGAACGGCTCACAAGCCATTTAGGGGATCTGGCAGGGGTTTGTCTGGATGTTGCCTACGGCTTTGCAGCATTCCAGTTCAGAATGATGCGAGGCTGGGCCTACCGAGTCGCAGACGAGCTCTGCGGAATGCGTTTTCTGCGCAGTGTAAACAAACCCGGAGGAATCCGAATCGATTTTGTGGAAGGGAAAGAAGAGCTCCTGATGGTACTTCTGAAAGAGATCAAAAAGGAATTGGAGGATACCTCGGATATCGTCCTGCACAACAGTTTGTTTATCGACCGTGTGGAGAATACCGGGATCCTGAAAAATAAAATTGCCGTCGACCTAAATGCATCCGGTCCGGGGGGCCGGGCTTCGGGCAGCACTTACGACGTAAGAAAATCATTCCCTTATGCCGCCTACGGTTCTCTGGATTTCCAGGTTCCGGTGCAAAATGACGGAGATGTAAGCAGCAGAGTAAAGGTAAAGTTAGCCGAGTGCTTCCAATCCATCTCCCTTATGATGCAGGCCTTAGAAAAGATGCCGTCCGGAGAGATCAAGACAGAGCTCGGAACCCTTGAGCCATATCGATCCGCCTTCGGCATCACGGAAGCTCCAAGAGGGGAAAATGTTCACTTTATCATGACCGGGGAAAACCAGACTCTGCTCCGGTATAAGGTGCGCACACCTTCCTTCTGTAATTGGCCGGCTCTGTGCCACGCCGTAAAGGGAAACGTCGTGCCCGACTTCCCGCTGATCAACAAAAGCTTTAATCTGTCCTACGCAGGAAATGATTTATGAGGAACCATTATGTTTAAAGTATTGAAGAAAATATTACAATATCCAAGGTTGACGCAGGGCTATCCGAAAAAAACCATCGATTCAAGCCTATTTATCGGCAAGCCTGCTATCGACGGGTCGAAATGCACCAAATGCGGCGAATGTATCGCCCGCTGCCCGTCGGCTGCCATCACTGTGGATGCCGAAACCGGTATTCCCGTTATCAATTTGAATGTCTGTATTTTCTGTACTCTGTGTGAAGAAGTCTGTCCTGCAGACGCCATCGTGATGACGACGGAATTTGAGCTTGCGGAAAGCAGTGAGGGATCCTATGAAGAGCTCGGAAACCGAGTGGAAAAGAAAATTAATGCGCTCTTCGGAAGAAGCCTTCAGATCAGAGAGGTGGATGCCGGCTCCTGCAATGGCTGTGATTATGAGATCAATGCATTGAACAATCCCTTTAACGATATCGAACGGTTCGGGATTCATTTTGTGGCGTCTCCCAGACATGCGGATATGCTGCTCGTTACCGGAACTGCCACGAGAAATATGGAGCTTGCCCTTCTCAAAACCTATGAAGCGACGCCGGATCCCAAGCTGGTGGTAGCTGTTGGTGCGTGTGCCTGCAGCGGAGGAATATTCCGGGATACCTATGCAACACGGGACGGAATCGGCAGTTTGGTGCCGGTGGATGTTTATATCCCCGGCTGTCCGCCGCGCCCCCAGGCGATCCTGTACGGTATTTTAAAGGCCATAGACAAGATTTAATCAAAGGCTTTCGTTCTGGTTGATTGTGAAAAGCGCACTGTTTGAGCTATAAAAAACACCTTGCTAAATAACAAGGTGTTTTTTTATGCGAGTTTGCTTATATTTCTTCACAATTCGTTATTTTATCTTCATCCATATCCTTCTCTTTCTTGTGCTTGTGCTTATGCTTCTCTTTTTTATTGTAATCCGCATAATTAACCTCCATTGCGTTCAAGAGGAAGATAAAGATCGGTACGCCGATGAGCAGGCCCCATACGCCCAAATAGTGTTCTCCCACGAGAAGAATGATAAAGATAAAGCAAACCGGCAACTCTGTCTGGTCCGACATCAGTTTCGGATTCAGGATATAAGCTTCCACCGTATGGATCAGAAGGATCATCAGGATCACAGCGATTACCTTGCTGATACCGCCGATATTGAAGGCAATGATGCTTAGAGGAACAAGGGATATGATCATTCCGGCAACCGGAATCAAACCGAGGATAAAGATCATGACACCCAGGCTCATGACTTGGGGGAAGTCCAAAATGGTCAGCAAAATGATCGATATTATGGAATTGACCGTTGCAATAATTACCTGAACCTTCATCACCTTTCCAAAGGTGGTACAAAAATTCCCTCCGAAGGTGATCCAATAATCATAAATAAAGGAGACCCGGCTTTCAGCCAGCCGTTCGCCAAACTTCCTGATCTTATTCTTTTCCAGCAGCAGTAAAAAGCTTAAAATGAGAGACAAGAACAGATTGATTCCAAAGCCTCCCACCGCCGTAACACCAGAGGCAAGCATAAGGCCTGCTTCTTCGATGTATTTTTGGAAATCGACATTGCCCAAAACCTCTGCAAATCTAGGGTCCAGGGACGCTTTGACCGCATCGATATTGAAGTTGATAAAAACATTGGCCAGATCGGTAAAATAAGCTGCCAGTTTCGGTCCAAGCACTATGCTTGAGAAAATAAGGACCAGAATAAATATGATATAAAGAACGATAAGGATGAAACCATCCGGAACCTGGTAAGGAACCAGCTCCCTGCGTCTTTTCTGGACCCATGCCACCAGATGATAAAATGTAAAGGTAATGACAAAGGTAAGTAAAACGATATTCAGCATATACCAGATCGTAATGAACATCAATGTCATAACAATCCAGGAGATCAGTCGCTCCTTTAAATCCCTATTTATTTTAATGTTGCTGTATTCTGTCACATCCGTACCTTCTGCTCTATGTCCCAATAATGAAACCATCTACGCACTTTTCAGTCCTTATGCCGTAAATCGCTCCCAAAGTGCTGTGCAAAAAAAGTCGTAGAGTACTTTTCCAGCTTCCATTCGGGAATTTTACAGTCCTTACAGGGTTTGTTCACCCACTTGTTGCGCATCCATCTTGCCGCTCTCGAATTTCTCGAATTATAAACACGGAAGGTTTTCCCGCAGTGGGTCGTAATCTCCGCAAATTCACCGTTTTTTTCAACGCTGCGGATCCCGTGGAGAATCCCGGTTCTGGACGGCCAGAGTTTAATCTTATCCAGCAAAAGAAACAGCTCCACATTTTTTCTGTAATATCGTCTCTTTTCCTCGCTCATGTCTCAGGCGCTCCTCTCCGTCATTAAAGTCCCAGTAAACTTAATTTCATGTTTTCCCGTTTCAGGGAAAGCTCCTCCTCGGTAGCGGCCCAGTTGATAAAGGTCCCCCGCCATGGTTGTCCCTCTTTCACAAAATCCGAAAGGACCTCGTCGGCGCCGAAGAATTTCTCCTTCAGCCTGAGCGGGCCTCCTTCGCTCATGATATGTTCTCCGTGCTCCGTGATTTTGCCGTCTTTGATGAATAGATGCTCATAGGAGCAATATTTTTTTTGTCCCGTGCCTTTTGAATTCATCTTTCCGTGGCAAAACAAATCGTTCAGCTCTTCAATAAAATTAACGCCGGTTGTATGATAGACGACGGTCGGAGTCTGGCTGGGTATCCTTGCATCGATTTCCAGCACCTTAAAATCTCCATGATTGTCAATCACTTCAACATCCATGATCCCTTTCAGCCTGACCAGTTCTGCCAGCCTTACCGCTATCTTCCGGAAGCCTTTTTCTTGTTCCTCCGTAATTGCACAGGGAGCGGTGACCTTTTTACAGTCATAGCTCTTGTCCATATGTATTTCTGTAACCTCGTAAGTCTTATAATCCCCCGGTTTCCCGATTACCTCAATGGAATAGGACGGACCCGTCAGGAATTCCTGGACGACCCATTTTTCTTCAGGAGAAACCGTTTTTAAAAATTGACTCAGCGCTTCCTCCGTATTCAATCTCCTGACGCCTTCACTCCCGCTGAAACCGGAGGGCTTCGCGATATACGGGGCCTTGCAGTTGGGATAGTATTGTGGAGCAGGAATCTGATTTTCGTGAATCAATTGATCGGATAACAGCTTGGAAGAGGAAACCGCATAGGCATCCTTATCAAAAGCAAGTCGATAATTATACTTATCTGCCAGCTTCACAAGGGCCTCTAAAACCTCTGAGTTCTCATTGGCCGGAAGGATGAAATCCACATTGTTCAGCGCATCGATGAGCTCCTTGCTTTCCTGCGTCACATCACAGCATAAAAATTCATCGCATAAGCCCAATGCAGGAGATTTCTCATAATGATCGATGAGCAGACTTTCCATCCCGGCTTTTTTTGCTAAATAAGCAGCTTCCGTTCCCTGAAGCTTACCTCCGACAATTGCTATTCTAGTCATTTCAGACCTTCTTTCCACTCCCTAAATCCAATAAAAATTTTCTGTATTCCTCTGCTGTTGCAGGTTCCAAGCCTAGATTTCTCAGTATAGCAGCGGCTTCCTCAACCGTCCTGCCTCCTTCATCAACATCCATGCTGCTTTGGGCAACGCCCGCAAGGCCTGACAAAGGCGGAATGATGGAGGTGATCAAATTGGCTCCCGCGTTGATTCTATCTTCCAATCCTTTGATTCCGTCAATATCCAAAGAGGCTGGAATCAGTGCGCTGGGGTACATGAGTCTCAGGATCGCTATGATTTTCAGTTCAAGCAGTGAATCCGGCTTTTCCATCGTTTCCATTGGACTGCCCTTTTGCGGTACAAAACTCATAACGCGTACCTGGTGTGCGCCGATCCGACCCATTTCCAGGATCGATTCGGCGATGTCCGGCAGGCTTTCCCCCACACCGGTCAGGATGCCTTCTTCAATGAACATTCCCTTACTCTTCGCATACAGCTTCGCATGCATGCGCTCATCATAAGATTGATTAATTCTTAACCGGGTAAACAATTCCCGATTGTGTGTTTCCTGATAAAGGGCATACCATTCTGTGCCCATCTCGGCAAACTTATCGATGAGACTGTCATCAACCACGCCGGGGGATATCATAACAGGAAGACCTGTCGTCTCCTTGATTTTCTTTACCATCTCAAATACTGTTGCGAAATTCTCCTGATGATAGGATATGTCCTCTCCCATCGTTAAGTCGATCAGATTGACCCCTGTTTCCGCCAGCAGCTCGGCGACGGCGAGAATTTCCTCCGGTTCCTTCCGGTATCGTTCGATCTCGTTGGAAGTGCGGTAATAACAGAAATTGCAGTTTTTTCTGCACCAGGTAGAAAAATAGACAAAGCCGTATAAAAAGATTTTATTGGAAAACAATTCTTCTCTGGCCTTTCTGGCCTTCGAGAATAATTCTTCAATCTTAACGGCATTGTCTGTGCTTAATAAGCGAATGATCTCTTCTTTATTCATAATACTCTTCCTTATTTGGCATAAAAATGGCGAGGAGCCCGAGAGTTTCACTCGGCTGCATAGATTTAGAGTCTATGCGATCAATACGATCCGCCCCCCATATAAGTTGCTTCGCAACTTCCGCTAGGGAACCCTTGGTTCCCTTCGGCGCTCGCTGCGCGCGCTGAGCACCCTCCTTCACGGGAGAGACTCGGTTATTGGTTCTGCTTGATTTTGGCTTGGCAATACTCACAGCCTTTCTGGCCGGCATGGCAGCTTTTACAGTCTGATGACGGCAACCTCTTATCATCGTCCACGATGACAAAAAACCCAACACAAGATTTCAAAGGCAGCATCAAGCTGCTGGTTCTGGCTTTTACACCGATCTTACCACCGTCAAGCACTTCAAAGAATTTACCGACCTGGTCCACATCCATCCCATAAAATCCGGGTCCGAATGGATCAAGTATTGTGACTTCCTTTTCGCCGTTACTTTTGCTGATACTACTGTTTTTTTCAAAGTCTTCCTTTAGATGCTGTTTTAACACCTCAAGCCCGGCGTCCGTATAGGCGGTCCCCCAGATATCAGTATAAAGCTGGTCCATGATGGCATCCTGATCATTCAGCTCACAACCGCCGGAGGTGAAAATATATGCATAGATTTTTTGAATGCTGTCACGGTTGAGCTGCTGAAAAGCATTGCAAACAAAAACAACATCCCCGATCTGAGCCGTATTTCCGGAAATAATGTCCTTATCAAAGGAGGTCACGATAGCCTTCAGATCAATGGTGTCAATAATTTTCTCCTTGATCTGCATTCCATGGTTCAGCAGTCGTTTATACTTATCCCCTTCCCGATTTTTAAAGCCGCAAATGTTGATAAAGTAATCGGGAGCATAACGGTCGGCTTCCTCTATGTTCAATTGTATTACCTGATTCTTCATTCTAACCTCATATGTTCCATCTATATAGTGAGTCCCAGCATGGAAGCAGCGCCGATCTGCAAAGGATCATGGATGGTCTGATCCACAAATGCCTCGTAAGCCTCTTTATCCAGAGAAAGAGGAATTCCGGGCGCTGCGATCCAAACCTCCGGATGCAGCATGTTTCGGTGCAGCCAGCCTCCCTGGGATGTGGCGTCGATCAAATACTTATATCCCACTATTTCTTCGGGCGACTCGATGACGGGAACCCCTTCTTTTCTTATTTCATTGAGCTTGTCACCATCGATGTCGTGAACAGCGAAGGATGCTCCCTTTTTTTTCAGGCATTTCATGAATTCCCGGCCAAGGATACCCCCACCCAAAAGAAGGATTTCCTTCCCGACAAAAGAACCAAGTGCCCCCTCCATTGCCGTCGTGTAACCTAATGCAGTTGCATAATCGTTATCCGCCATTTTCTTTTTGTTAAGATTGATGGAAATAAAACGGTCGTCGTCCGCCATATAAACGATATCTGCTCCGTTCTGATAAGCCTCACAAAGACCGTCCACATCCGTATGCTCCGTTACAAAGCTTCGAAAGCCCATCACGCCTGCTATCGCTGCCACCGATTGAGCAAAAGAACCGATGATTCCCAGCCCTGTAGTAACAGGAACAACTGCAACCTTGATCTCCTGAGCTGCCCGGTCGATATCATTGACGGAACAGCCGCTGACCTTTGCTGCGAGAGCTGCATAGGTCAGTCCGGTTTTGCTTTTTAAATCTCTCTCCCGGTCTTTTATGGTATCTTCAATATCCGCGATCCAATCTGTAATCAATCTGGTCATTGTTACTCCTTTATCCGACAGCCTTCGGCTGCTTATAAATTCAGCGGTGATCCATCGATATAGGCTATGCTCTTTCCTACACGCTTGATCGTCTGATAATTTCCCATTTTCATGGCGATTCTCTCGATGCCGAAGCCGATTCCCACCCAGGTATCGAACACCCCCCATTTGCTGTCCAGAAAATGCGGGCCATATGCACCGGATGCCAGTTCCAAACCGTCCACTACGATATCCATGGTTTCACCGTAAACCTCTGATTTCTCAATGACCAGTTCATAATCATGGATGCCGATGGCGTTCATAGCCGCTTCTGCCAGATACTTCAGACGCTCCATCTGCTGTCCGTCTTCCACTCCGGCCAGCTCCACAAGATTCAGCATGGTAAATTCGTTCATATGCTGGGCGCCCTGAGATTCCTTGCGGAAACAGGAGCCTGCCTCAAATATTTTTACCGGCTCTTTCGTGATTTTATGTAAATCTCTCATTACTTCGTAAAGATTGGGGGCAAGCATCGGCCGAAGACATCTTTTGGGGTCCAGCCAAAACACCTGGTTTGTCAAGGGATGTTCCTTGGTGATTGTCATCTTGTCCAGCGCCGACGCAGATATGATTGTGGGTGTGGTCACCTGCGTAAAGCCTTCCACCTGGGTCAGCCAGTTTTTGATGCGCTCTTCTATCTGTGCAGCCAATGGCTTATGATTGATCTTAAGCAATTGATTGATTTTTTCCTTGTTTTCTTTTACCAGTCGTGTTTCTGCCGTTCGGAAAAATTGATTTCTCTCTTCAGCAGTTTCAAATGTCTGCTCGCTGATTTCCTCACCGGCATTCAATTCCACCAAACGCTGAGTTTGTGTCGTTGTAAATCTTTCTGTCATGAAACCTCACTGCCTCTCTTATTTTTTCAAAAGCATCAGTGCTTTTTTTGCCGCCTCTACTGCATCTTCTGTATAAAGATCCGCACCGATTCGTTTCGCCCAGCGCAGCGTACAGGGAGCGCCGCCGACCATGGTTTTGTATTTGTCACGGATCCCCATCTTTCTCAAGGTCTCTTCCAGCTTTCTCTGTTCTTTTAATGTAGAGGTCAGCAGTGAGCTCGTCGCGATAATGTCGACTTGAAACTCCTGTGCTTTTTCAATGATCGTTTCAACCGGCACCTCACGTCCGATATCGATCACATCAATGCCGTAGCTCTTCATGGTCGAAACAACCATGCCCTTTCCGATCTCGTGTACATCACCGTCGACGGTAGCGATGAGAACCTTACCCTTTACTTTGACCTGATCGATATTGGTATGGGTTTCAACAACGTCCAGAACTTTTTTCATGATTTCGGTAGAAAATATCAGTTCCGGCAAACATAATTTTCCGCTTTCAAACAGATCCCCGATTTCTCTGTTCCCTTCGGCAAATCCATCTCTCAGAATTTCCATAATATCGATTCCCGATGCCAGCGATTCCTCTATTACCTGCATAGCTTTTTCTTCATCAGCATCTACAATGGTATTATGAGCAATTTTGATCAATTCATCTTTGTCCATGAAAATGCCTCCTTAGCGCTAATCTATGCATTGCAGTATTGCCGTGGGAAATACATTGCGTTGATATATTCTTTCTCAAAATCAGGATGCAATGCCAGCTCGATATGCTCTGCTTCCTTTGACTGAATGTCTGCTTCTTTTCTTTCTCTTTCCGAGAGGAGCGCCATACATGCTCCAACACCGGCCGCATTTCCGATATGTGTTATTTTATCTTCACTTACGTTGGGCACCATCCCGATCCGTAAAATACTTCTCTTATTGATATAGCTCCCAAAAGCGCCTGCCAGCATGATTTCCTCAAGCTGCCCGAGTTCAACTCCCAGGCATTGCATCAGAATGATAATGCCGCCGTAAACCGCTCCTTTGGCAAGCTGGACCTCCCGAATATCCTTTTGCGTGATGACAATATCCTCTCCCTGATCCTTCCAGACCAGAACAAATTCATTGCCGCTGTGTCCATTTCTCAATCTTGTTGCCAAGTCTGGGCTCAGTCCTCGTGCGACCGCATCCGACCCGTTCAAGATATTTCCTTTATAGTTAATCAGTCCTGCGTCAAGCATCTGTGCAACCGCATCGATGAGACCGGAGCCGCAGATACCGATGGGTTCCGCATTCTCAATGATTCTGACCTTAACTTCTCCGTTTTCAATCCGAACGCTTTCGATCGAGCCTCTTGCCGCACGCATTCCCTGATAGATTCGTGCACCTTCAAATGCCGGACCCGCTGCGGTGGAACAAACAAGCATTTTGCCATTATGAGCAAGTACAATTTCTCCATTGGTACCGATATCGATCGCCAGTCTCGCTCCTGAAAGATTTTTGATTTCCGAGGCAAGCAGAACTCCTACAATATCGGAGCCCACATGACCTGCAATGTTTGGAAGAACATAAACCGAAGCCGACTCTCTGATCCGCAGTCCGAGCTCGACCGCTGTTTTTTCCACCGGACCGCTAAATGCCGGCTCAAAAGGCGCTCTTGCCAGTGAAGACGGATCCATTCCCAGGAACAAATGGCTCATGGTAGTATTTCCAACCACGGTAGCCTTTATCATATTCCGAGGATCAACAGGGTGACGCAGAGTAAACTCCGTGATGATTTCATTGAGGCAGTCTCTCACCTTGTCCTTCAAAAGCTTGAGATGTTCCTCGCTTTGCATGCTGTATGTGATCCTCGATATGACATCCGCCCCATAAGCGCTCTGCGGATTGGTCAATGCGATTACATCAACCAGTTTGACGGTTGTCAGATCCCAAAGCATTCCCACTACTGTCGTAGTGCCGATATCGAATGCGACGCCATACTTTTCCGGTTCATCCTTTTCGATCGCCTCAACTTGCGGATGAAAACTGTCGGGAAGGTAAATCAATTTCGTTTTTCGGTTCGTCGTATCATAACGATTGCATCTTCCGCAATCCTCGCATCTTCCGCCGCCTATACATTTTTCACTCTTGATCCACATTCAAATTACCCTTCCACTATTAGCTCGCCCAATTTGCGAGGCAAATTGTTGGCGAACTTATGCAAGGAAATCACAAATCTACGATTTGTAGATTTCTACTGCCATGCCGCACCAGCTCAAATTATGTTAAAACGTCCTACACTATTATTATACACGAAAACATCAAAATGGAAAGCATCAATCATGCTGTAAACGATTGTTTATGAAATGCCTAGAAATGGGAGGTGTATCGCTACATCTCCCATTTCATAATTTTAATCATTCATTTTTCAAAGCTTATCCCTGTTTGTGAACTACCCGACCGCAAGAGGCACCTACCCCCAGCTAAGTCATCGTTTCTGCAAACAGTTGGATTTGCTTTCATTCCGTCCGGCTTTTTATTTTATTCCGGCTCTTTCTTTAAAGCGATCTACGGAATTGATCTTGATATCTAATACTTCTGCAATCTTGAACTTCGCCTCCATACCTATGTTGGACTCCGCACAAGGCTCGAAGTTGCCAAGACCAAAACCTCTTTCTTCTCTTACTTCTGACATGGTCACAACGTCACAAATTTCTTCAATTGTGAGACCAAGCTTATCAGCTACATACTGCTTCGCTTCATTGATTCTCATCTTCTTAGCAATCTGCAGACGCATTACCATGTCTCCGGTAGTACGTACGCCGCCCATACTGGCACAGATTCCGTGGGTAGCTTCTGCTCCCAGAGGATCACCTACGCCTATCTACAATCCGTCTATTTTGCAGATTTCAATCAAGCACTTATCAGCTCTTGAAACGATATCCGCCGGTAAGTTTTCACACATTGGAATCCCGCAAACACCCATACCTGCGTTTGCATGTACCGGTATTGTCGCTACCTCCGAGCAGGCCTTGATAAAGGTACATACTCTGGCGATATTCCATGGGAAGGTCGCATTGCAGTTTGTATTGACTACCGCTCCGAAAATGGAAGCGCCTGCCTGTTCAACGAGCTTGACCTGCTGATGTGGATACAGTCCTGCAAGTCTTACATCGTTATACTTCAATCTGCCGTGCATACCTAGAACGAATTCGCCTGCCATTCCGATTTCCACGCCCATATCCGGGAATTTTTTCGTTATGATCTCGCAGGCTTGCAGTGCAGCCAGGAAGTCTGCATCTCCGGCAGCTCCGCTGGTATCAAGCTGGAATCCATCCGCTCCGACATCATTCATTTGCTCTGCAACATAAACGATATCTCTTACCGCATGAGGGACCGCCTCTTCCTGGGCTGCCATTGCTTCCTTGATCTTACCTTCTGGCAGCAACGTTGCCCAGTTATCGATGGGACCGTCCGGCTTCGTATAGAATCCCAGATTTGGCATTGCTCCGTAGAAGAGCGGCATAGTTGTATAATTGAGCGCTCTTTTTAATACGGCAGCTTCTCTTTTTGCTACTCCCTTAACTGTCTTGTAGTTGTAATCCTCCAGCCCGATGTCAACGGAATCCGCACCCAAAACTCTTTCGTGAATCATCGCATTGATGCTTCTGTCGATGGGAATTCCGCACTTTGTGCTAATCTTGTCGGAACCGGAATCGTTGGATGTTACAATCGCATCTTTCGGATCAACACCGACTACACCACCTGGCATAGTAACGATTTCATAGATATGATTCATATCCGCTTCGGTCAATGGGGCGATTTTTCCTCTGTCTGCTGCATCCATTACTCCCGCAAGGATATCGGCCCGTATTTCTTCTTCTGTCATATAGATAATGGAACCGTCACCCATACGCGTGAAGTACTTCTTCTTGTCTTCCATAATGCACGTCCTTTCTTAATAGTAATAAGATATTTCAATTATTCGCCCATTTCTGCTGCTTCCATCTCGCCTTCTTCAACGATGGCACGGATCTTTTTCGAGGCTTCTTCCGGAAGCGGGATCGGCTTATAATTTTCAAGGATTTCTATGGCCTGTTCTCTTGCTCTTTCAGCCATATCCTTTGATCCCTCATTCACCCAATTGTCTCTCATTCTTCTGTTGATGAGCTTTGAGGTTGACAATTCCTGCCTCATGTATTTCAAGGTGTGACGTTCGCTCAGGTAATTTCCAGCAGGCCCTACCTTCTGGATTACGTCTAAAGCAATTGTTTCTTTGTTTACAGGAATTCCCTGCAGAATTCTTCGAATCATGCGGACGATTTCCTGGTCAATCAACAGCTGCTCGTAGCTCATTGTCATACCCATTTCCAGCATTCCCATTCCGTAAATGATGTTACTTCCTGTGAGAGCCGGTAACATGGCTGTCATCGTCTTTTCGTGCCCGATCTGGGCATCGATCACTTTACTGTCCCCCTAAGTTCCGCCTACATTTGTAGGAATGCCGTAGTAATGGCCAATTTGGCCTACCGCAGAGCCGCACATTGCATGCTCCGGTGCGCCTACCGGCGATGTAGCAGTGGTCATATCCATGATGGTGGTAGAGGTTCCGTATAGGATTGGATTTCCTTTGTTTATGATCTGTGATAATACGATTCCGCCTAAAATCTCAGCATTGGTTACAACCAATGTACCTGCAATGGTAGCCGGAGTCGTTCCTCCGCAAAGTCCCATGGATAGAATATCGATCGGCAGTCCGTGTTTTGCAGACAGCATAATGATATCCGTTTCGTTTTCATTGATCTCCAAAGGGCTGTTCGGGCAAGCGCCCAT
>CAZTEH010000056.1:18882-20356 GCA_964612345.1 uncultured Oscillospiraceae bacterium
TTGCCGAGATCTTGCTTGGTGGAGTCTCTTACTTCCCCTGTGTACGGGTCAATCATCCGAACTCCGGTACCGAAGTTTTTGAATGCAACTTTCTTACCGCCTACGACGGTGTCGTTCTTTGGATCGCGGCCACAAAGTGTAAATTCTTCCGGACAGGACTCAATGCTGTCATTGACCAGATTCCTGGGGAATCTTACTCGGTCAATGCTTCGATCCACATCACAGCCTGCAGCACTTAAAATTTCCAGCGCTTCCTTGCCGTGAATCTGGAGTCCATAGTTTTCCATCAGATCCAATGTGGCTTCATGTAAGGCATCTAAATCGTCATTCCGCAGTATACAATAGCCATAGATGTCGTCTTCGTATCTAAATTTGCTCACAACCTGCCTCCTTATAACATTCTGACCGGCGCTTTAGCGCCGCTGACAGAATTTAGGCTGGAAAATCAGGAATCAACGTTCCTTCGGAACTCCTCCGCAAGCAAAGCTTGCTACGCTGTCCGTTTTGCCATTGCAGCTGAAGCTGCAGCAAAAAGGCTATGATTCGTAGATTTTCGTCGTCTAAACATTCTGTCTGGTTCTTTGGCTAAGCTTTTTCGCCGATCCATCCAAGCAATGCGTTTACGGTATCACTTGCATCTTCACAATACATATCTGCACCGATTTTTTCAGCCCAACGCTTTGTTACAGGAGCGCCGCCAACCAAGGTCTTTACCTTGTCTTTTAAACCGGCTTTTACCAGAAGTTCTTCAATTTTTTTCTGTTCGGTCATCGTCGTGGTCAGAAGCGCGCTGCTGCCAAGGAAATCTGCATTAAATTCCTTTACCTTTTCGATAAATACATCTGCAGGTACTTCTCTTCCGATATCATGCACTTCAAATCCGTTGGTCTTAACCAGAGATGCTACAATTCCTTTGCCGATGTCATGAACATCGCCTTCAACAGTTCCGATTACAAACACGCCTTTGTTTGTTATATCGGCGGCATCCATTTTGCTTTCGATTTCGGTCGTAACTTTCTTCATAACTTCCGCGCCGAAAATCAATTCCGGTAAAAATACCTCTCCTCTTCCAAACAAGTCACCAAGATGCTTGATTCCAGCACTGAATCCCAGTGTCAAAAGTTCCACATTATCAATGCCTGCTTCTTCTGCGGTCTTAATAACTTCCATCGCCTTGTCTTCGTCACAGTCCAGGATTGAATCGAATGCGTCCTTCAATATTGCTTCCTTAGTCATGTTACCCTCCTATTACTTCATTAATATAAATGATAATATACCACTAACCTTATCTTATATTAATTGAGATAGCTATAATAGAAATGCTTTTTGTTATTTTTGTAGTATTTATTGTAATATTTTAATAATTTGTTGTTCTGCTAATTTTTTTATGGTAATATTTTATAGTAATTGTTATATATTTTACACTAATTCGCAGTCGAAATCTACAACGTTGAATTTTCAATACGAAACGTTG
>CAZTEH010000056.1:20456-25756 GCA_964612345.1 uncultured Oscillospiraceae bacterium
AACGTTGTGATTTCGTTGCATAAGTTCGCCAACAATTTGTTCCGCAAATTGGGCGAGCTAGTAACTTGGGAGTGAAAAAACATGGAGAATTTTATCCTACCTGCCTCAGTAAAATTCGCGTCACAGGAGTTGTCTGTACAGATCGAAGAAGCGATCCAGTCCTTCTGCATCATCTCCGATGTGCCGGTTACCTTCTTTAATCCCAACGGCGAAATCGTATGGGAATGCAACAAGCAAAACAAGTTCTGCAATTTTTTCGATACCTATAAGGACCCTCAAAGCCCATGTGCAAGAAATATTGCATCCTCTGCGAAGCTTGCCACACAGTTGGGAGAGCCCTATGTTTTTTTATGCAAAGCAGGTCTTGTTAAGATAGCAGTTTCGCTGATCATCAACGGGCAGGTTCTGGGCTGCTTTATGGCCGGACCCATTATCATGGGGGACCTGAAAGAGAGCAGTATCGCTAATATCTTTTCCCTGAGTCATATCCATTTTGATGCTTTTCCCAAGGCCATTCTGTTTTTAAGAAGTATCAAGGTTTATAAGCCGAAAGAAGTATCCCATCTGGCAAATCTTTTCTGGAGTTGCATTCTCGCAGCCATAACGCCCAACGAGGATTATTCCAGCATCAACAGCCAGTATAAGGAACAGCGGAATATCGGTCAAAGCCTTCAAAAGTATAAAAAGGAAAACAAGTCGATGCCTTATCCTTATGAACTTGAAAATCAACTGTTTGAACATGTTAAGGAAGGCGATTCAAAAGGAAGTCTGGAGCTTCTCAAGGATCTCATGGGGCAGATTTCACTGATCGAGGCGGGCGATTTATCGTCAATCAAGACAAAGGTGCTGAGCATCTGTACCATACTGTCACGTCTGGCAACAGAGCGGACCAGCTTATCCCAGGAGCAGGCTGAGTCATATTCTTATGACATGAACGTGCTGAATAAGGCCGTCAGCTTTCAAGAGCTGTCAATCCTGACTTCAAACCTCGTCGACAATATCACACAAGCTATTGCAACCAGCTCCTATTCCGGGAACTCTCAGATCATCCGGCTTGCCATACAAAACGTCAATGAAAACTACAAGAATAAAATATCTCTGAAAACCGTAGCGGGCCATCTCCACACAAATCCATCCTATTTATCCATGCTGTTCAAGCAGGAGATGGGGATCACCTTCACCGATTATCTGAACCAGATCCGAATCAACAGAAGCTGTGAACTATTGACGAATACGAGCCTCAACCTCATCGATGTTTCCCTGCAGGCAGGTTTTGACGATCAGAGTTATTTCTCAAAAGTCTTCAAAAAACTGAAAGGGGTAACTCCAAAGAGCTACCGCAACGGTAATGTTTCCAAATAATATAAATCCCCAGCTATGAAGTGAAGCTGGGGATTTTATTTGTAACGAAAGTTCAAAAAGGGTGCGTAATTATCCAAATAACGGTTACTAATATACTAATAAGTTTTATTTGAGAAGTGGGGTAATCTATGAATTCTTTTACACGGTCAATAACGAATATTTTCAGAGGAGCAGTCAAGGCTTTTGAAACATATCCTTCTGCCATCTTAAGCGCCTTAGCATTTGCTGTTGTAACCATGATCAGGATACAACTTGACTGGCCGGAGCAAGAAGCTTACAATTTTTTATTCAATTGTCTGCATTGGGCTTTTGCATTCGGTGCTGTATTCAGTATGGCCGTGATAACGATCTCGCAAAGCCGCTTTAACAATAAAAGATCATTCCTGATAGCAAACCTGCTCGGTGCTGCAGCAGTAGCTGTAACCTTCCTGATGCTCTATTTTTTGGGGGAATCGAATTCAAACATTTTTATATCACGTTATGCAGTTATTTCGGCGTTGGCTGCTGCTCGTGTCGGTGCCGGAATTCTGATCAGTTTCCTGGTATTTATTATCATTTCAGGTTATCCAAAAGAACTGTCTGACTTTTCACGTTCCTTTTTCATGACACATAAGGCTTTCTTTATCGCATTGCTTTACGGAAGTGTCATTATGGCCGGTGCATCCGGAGTTGCCGGTGCAGTACAAGCACTTCTTTATCATGAGATGAGTGAAAAAGTTTACATGTATATCGGAACCTTGTCCGGTTTTCTTGCCTTTACAATTTTTTTAGGATACTTTCCGGACTTTCGAAAAGGAATTGTCGACGAACATCGTGAGACCGCACAGAAACAGCCGCGATTTATCGAAGTTCTGTTCGGCTATATTATAATTCCGATCATACTTGCCCTGACAGTGGTTCTCTTCCTGTGGTCGGGCCGGACAATTCTGACAGGCACTTGGCCGGAATTCAGCCGTCTTGCCGGAATAGCAACAGCATACTCATTTGTTGGGTTATGGCTTTATATCATGGTTACACATCATGAATCCGGACTTGCAAAATTCTATCGACGGGTATATCCATTTGCCGCACTGATCATACTTGCCTTTGAAGCCGCAGCATTGGTTACACAATTAGGCAAATTTGGTCTTAAGCTCACCGAATATGGTTTCTCCCTGGTTTGGATCGTCGCTGTTGCGGCGGCCATTCTGCTGCTTATATTAAAAGCCAAAGCCTATCAGCCAATCGTGGCACTGATATGCGCTGTCGCTGTTTTTTCGGTCTTACCTTTGGTAGGTTACCATGCTTTGCCTGTTTCCTCGCAAATTGACCGGCTTGAAAAGCTGCTAGTCAGTGAAGGAATGCTTGAAAACAATCAGTTGACCCCGGCCGCAGAGGAACCCGAATTATCTGTACGGGAATCCATCACCGATGCCGTCTACTATATTGCAGAATCAGAGGATGCGAAGCTACCGGTCTGGTTCGATACGGAATTAAATTCGAGCAATGTCTTCAAAACAAATCTTGGCTTTGAACCTGTATGGCCGGTGCCGGATGATGGCGGACCTGGAAATTTCCTTGGAACGTCTCTATATTTGAATTCAGAGACGATTGATGTCAGTGATTATAACTGGGGGATTATTTTACAGGAAGATGGCGGAAAAGAAGTTAAGTCATCCACAGTCACCGGAAGCAAGGGTGTCTATACGATCGATTGGATGCTTGGTTCCTCGGGAGGAATCCCTACATTGAGAATAAAATTGGATGATCGAGTGATTTTAGAGCAGGATATGAACGGCTACATCGACCGGATCTCTGCCAAGTATCCTCCGGGCAAGACAGGACAGGAAGAAGCAGGTCTCGAGGATATGAGCTATCGACTGGAAAACAATGATATCGCTGTACTTATCGTCTTCAACAATGTCGAAATCAACGTCGATCCTCAAGCAGATAATATATACTACTGGCTCAACTTGAGTACGTTATATTTAAAAGAAAAATAATAATTAAAATCTTTCACAGGCTTTGCTCAGCTTTTCCAATGTGCTGCAATCCAGCATCGTGCAATACTGTCTCAATCCATCGATGCCGGCGATTCCCGGCCATTCCGATTCGTGAATGGGGTTGAGCCAGTATATTTTTTTTACCTTGGTGCCGAGCTGTTTCAGGCTTTCCGCTGCATTTGCAACATTCAGCGTTTTCGCATCGCTGACAATGATCACAATGGTAGAAGAATTCAGGATGACAAACCGATCCTTCAGGATATGCAGTATGGCTCGATGGATATCGGTTCCCTTCTTCCATACCTTGCTTTTTGTGATCTCCTCTTCGATATCCATGGAGGTTGTAAACATTCGAATATTGAGATGCTCTATATCCTGGGAAAAAATATAATTGTCTGCAGAGGAAATCTCAAAATGAAGGCATGAGATAAACTTCAGTACAAATCCGGAAAAACGGTACATGGAGGCCGAGACATCACAAAGGGTAAGAATCCGCTGTTTTTGTCCGTGTTTCCTTTTGTATTTCAGTTTGAACAAGGCTCCTCCAGCCGCTATGTTGGAGCTGATGGTTTTTTTAAAGTCAAGTCCCGCCTTTCTGGAAGTTTTCTGCCTGTTCTGCGTGTTTTTTCTCAGTTTTTCAGCCATCATTTTGATCATCTGGATCACAGCGGGCATATCCTTGTCGTCGATGGTGCTTAGGTTTTGATAGAGCAGGCTGTTTTCCTCACGAACGGCTTCCGTTACATCTTCCGCTATGATTCCAGCTTCGGAAAGCGCACTGTTGAACGCACCGCAGTGATACTCATGAGGTTTTTTATATTTCTTTTTCAGGTTATTCAACTTTCCCTTTACGACGTTTTCCGTAATCGGCTTGAAGTGGGATTTCATATTCTTCCCGGTGGAGCTTCGATCAAGGAATTCCAGAATGCTCTTTCGTTCCTCAACGGAGATCTCAGAATAAACCTCCTTGAGCTCATCGCTGATATCCAGATTCTGTCCCTGATACTGCAGCTCCGTCGCCCTTTGGATGATTTCCTGCTTTTTTTGCTCCCTTGCTTGCGATTTACAGCTGATATAGGTTTCCTTCTCATCAGGGTCTATGAAAAATCGGTCAAAGGACTCGGAAAAGATTTTTCTCTCGCTCTCGCTTTTGGCAACACAGGCAGATAGAGCCGCTTTGACCTGGTCACGGTCTAAAACATCGACACAGTCAAGGGCTTGAATCGCATCCATAGATTCCGATAAGCTCACCCGTACGCCCGCAGCACGTAAAACATGGATAAATTTAACTAAGTTGTTGAGCAATGAATTTTCCAAATCCGCCGTCCTCCGAAAATTCTAAGATATCTTCTTGGTTCTTCAATACAAATCCCAGCGTCTTCATGGCGCTTTCCTCATCCAACCGTTTTTTATCAAGGGCCATCAGCGCCGAGACCCAATCAAGGGTTTCTGCGATGGAAGGCTTTTTAAATATTTTTTCGTTTTTCCTTAAGTATGCTACCGCCGCCGCAATATCGGAAGCCAGCTTGGCAGGAACACCGGGGACCTTGGCGTTAATGATGGAAAGTTCCTTCTCAATGGTCGGATAATCGATAAACAAATAGGCACATCTTCTCCTTAATGCATCGGAAAGCTGTCTTGTGTTATTGCTTGTTAGAACGATAACCGGCTTGTTCCTTGATCGGATCGTCCCGAGCTCCGGTATGGACACCTGGAAATCCGACAGCAGTTCAAGAAGGAACGCTTCAAACTCTTCATCCGACTTATCGATCTCATCGATGAGCAGTACTTCTGTGACATCGCTGTTGATCGCTTTCAGCAGCGGCCGTTCCAGGAGAAAATCCTTGCTGAAAAGACTTTCTAGTCGTTGATCGTTTCGGCATTCTGACTGATTCTGTTTCAAATCAAGCTGAATGCTCAGTAGCTGCTTCTGGTAATTCCATTCATACAATGCCT
>CAZTEH010000057.1:0-25394 GCA_964612345.1 uncultured Oscillospiraceae bacterium
TTATATCGTAAAATTCTAATTTATACAAGTTTTAGTTGCAACAAAGTACTAGTATGAAAATAAAGTATCTTATCAAAAATGATCGAAAAAAAGAAGGCGGGAGTTGACGCATTGAGTTTTTCAGCTTTAATCATCGTATTTGAAATGCTGGCCATCAATACATACACAACCTATTCGTGTTCAAAAAAGAAGGCGCCGCCATTGGGCAGCGCATTTTCTGTCTATGTTTTTACTGCTGCTTATTCCGCGTTATTATTTTTTATTTATCTCCAAAATCCAACGGCAGTGAGCTTAACAGGTAAAGGCATTTTTATGCTATACGGCTTTTTATATGTAATTCCATTGAACTTCATGTTTGACCAGTCCCTAAAACATACAATTATTATCATGTCTTCCTCCTGGATCTATACCATGTTTGCGTTTTCATTTGCCATTCGCATACATCCAATTAAGTCCTGAAAATCAAAGACTGTTTTTATCGGCTGCATGGTGATGAATTTGTTTTCCTGGTTGATGAACTTAAGGCAGAAGCCTTTTGCAATAAACTTCGCGATTTGAAATTTGTCAATGAACCGGAGGGGCTGGCATTCCGAGGATTGAGTTTAGGGTGCTCTTCTTTCCCGGCAGACGGTAACATTCTGAGTGATTTACTGCATCTGGCGGATTTGAGAATGTATCAGGTAAAAAAAGGACAGCACAAAGAAAAGTAAAGCCGCAGGCAACCTGGTTCTATTTTCCAATATACGAAGTCAGTAGGATTCCAAAAATAGGAATGGTTATCAGGGAAAACATAGTGGTAACGAAAACTGCCTGCGTAGCCAGCTTAGCATTTGATTGGTACATTTCTGCAAGAACAGGTATAACAGCTGCAGACGGCATTGCCATCGCAAATATTACAATGGAAAATACTAACGACTGGAAAGGTAACCACACCAATAATCCGAATAATATGCCCGGATATATGATTAATTTCAGAAGGAGAGTTATTAAAAGATGCTTGTTTGCAAGAACCTCTCTAGCTTTACTTTCCGCAAGCTGGATTCCGATGATCAACATGGAAAGGGGTATTGTGATCGCTCCGACAGTATCCAGGAAATTTTCCAGAAGAGGCGGAAGTTGTATTCCTAAAATAAAAATCAACAAACCGATGACACTAGACACCACAGGAATGGAAAAGATTGATTTAAGCGCCGTTTTCAAATCCGACTTTCCGCCGTTGATTCAATCGGCATCCATTTGAGCTTATGAGACCGTTTCAAAGTTTGTGTAAACCTCTTGGTTGATGTAAGATAAATACATCAGCCAGGAGGTTTTAAATTTATGGCAAGAAGAAATGAAAGTCCAGAGGACAAAAGAAGACGGGAATTAGTACACGGATTTCTCAAGGAGAACCCGATCAAAGATCCGAATGACATCCAGGAGCTAATGAAGGAAATGATCCGCCAGGTGCTGCAGGGCGGTCTTGAAGCAGAACTGGATGAAGAACTAGGGTATACCCGGTACGATTATCGCAATAAGGAAACCGAAAACAGCCGAAACGGCTTTTCAAAGAAGACAATGCATACCAGTGTCGGCGATATGGATATTACGAAGAAATGGACCGGCCGCAGAATAGACTGGGGGCAGATACATTCCCAACTTCTGATTTACTTTGGAGACCGGCTTGCTTAGTCAATACATGCTGAAAATTCCAGGCCGAAAAACTCGGTTTTTCTTGACGTGCCTGAAAGAATTTGTATAATACAGATAAAGGGTAAGGACCTATATTTTCAGCCCTTACCCTTCGTTATTTCTTAATATCTTACATCAATTTTAGAGTTTACACAAAACTTGGGATAGTCCCGAGCTTATTTGAAGCATAGCCTATTAACGATATACTGAATACACTGAGAATTTTTGCAAAGATAATTAACATTAAGCTTTACTCCTTCTAGAGTTTTAATGGCATACTGCCGATGTTCCTATTGTCCATTTATTTGCAATAATTTAGCCATTGCATTCATAATAAGATCCGGAGTCACCGGGAAAGGCATGTGATGTGCATTTTTTCCAGTGGTACAGGTAGCCTCGGCAATCTTATACAAAGTCCCTTGCGTTATCGTTTCAATTCCAAGATCTTTAAAAGATAACGGAAGCCCTACCCTTTTATAAAACGACACCACTGGCTCTAATTCTTCATCCGAAACCCCTTCTGCAAGAAGTTGAATCATAGTTCCAAGTGCAACCGCTTCTCCGTGTAATGCAGATAAAGGCCTGATCACTGTCGTGAGACCACTGTAAAATGCATGTGCAATGGCGCAGCCATTATTTTCAAAACCAACTCCACTCAGATAAATATTCGCTTCAACGACTTTTTCCAGAGCTTCATTGCAAACTCCATTCTCAACAGCCCGTCTTGCTTCTTCTCCATACTCCAGCAGTAAATCCTTGCATAGCACAGTCAATGCAAATCCAGCATTGGTGGCATTTCCTCCATTGAAATTTAAAGTTCCTGATTCTTTACACGCTCTTGCTTCGTAAAAAGTTGAAAATGCGTCTCCTATACCTGCCAACAGCGTTCTGACAGGAGCTCTTGCAATAATTCCCGTATCAATTAAGACCATATCGGGATTTTTTTTAAGTTTTACTGCTTCTAAAAAGGTTCCATCTTCCCGATACACTACCGTAATCGAGCTGCAAGGCGCATCTGAGGAGGCAACTGTTGGAACGATCACAAGTGGCATATCGCTCATGTGTGATATAAGTTTTGCCGTATCAATGGTCTTTCCGCCGCCGACACCAATTACAACATCACAGTTTTTATCCTTAATTTTTGCATATAGATTCTCTGCTTGCTCATGTGTTGTCTCACCTTCAAAAAGAAAAAAATTCACAGAAGCATCAGAATCCATAAAGCTTTTTCGAATTTTCTCTTCAATGATTTCCAAAACAAATTGATCTGCAACAACTGCAAAAGTATCCCCTAAATAACGGGCATACTTGCTAAGTTCATCTAAAAGGCCTTCTCCTTGGAAATATTTCGCCGGTGTAGCCAAAGAACCCATTTTCATGGTATTTCCCTCCAATTGATTATTCTACTGAACTGTTAATAAAAGAATTAACTGCTCATCCAACCACCGTCGACTAGTATGATCGACCCGTGGATATAGTCGGATGCATCGGATGCAAGAAAAATTAACGCTCCTTGCATGTCTTCCGGTCGACCCCATCTGCCTGCGGGAAGTCTGGATAATATTTGCTGGCTTCTGACTGGATTTTCTTTAATGCCTGCAGTATTATCCGTATCCATGTATCCCGGCGCTATCCCGTTAACGTTAATCCCCTTGGAAGCCCATTCATTTGCAAATGCTTTGGTAAGTTGAGCAATGCCACCCTTGCTGGCAGCGTATGCAGGCACAGTTACTCCTCCCGAAAAGCTCAGCATAGATGCGATATTAATTATTTTCCCTTTCCCTTGTTTAATCATTTCCCGACCTGCCAGCTGGCTCATGATAAATGCCGATGTCAAATTAACATTAAGGATTCTATCCCAATCTTCAATCAGGAAATCCTCACATTTATTTCGAATTTGCATCCCTGCATTATTGACTAAAATATCAATGCCGCCCAGATAGCCCATCGCTTGTGAAAAAGCCTGTTCTACATTTTCTCGCTCACTAAAGTCCGCTTTCACTCCATATACTTTTTCACTTCTGGCATTTAGAAGTTGCGCTGTTTCAAATATTTGATCATTCGTTCCCATGATGACCACTTCAACACCAGCGTCCAACAACCCCTCTGCCATTGCTTTTCCAAGTCCTCTGCTTCCACCTGTTACAATTGCTTTTTTTCCTGCTATATTGAAAAAATCGGTCATTTCTTAGCCCTCCCAGATATCTTCTATTTTATCACGAGCGCATCTATTCTCCTATGCTCTTATAATACTTATAGAAATCTTCTTCCAATTGAGCTCTAAACTGAGGCGCCGCAATTTCGGTAAGGAGTTTTGCTCTCTCTCTGATTGGTTTTCCAAACAAATAGGCGATCCCATATTCGGTAACAACATAGTGAACATCCTGCCGTGTAGTAGTTATTGGTGTCCCTGGTTTTAACACTGCAGAAATTCTCGAAATTTCACCTTTTTTTGCAGTTGCGGGCAATGCGATGATTGGTCTTCCGTTTTTCGACTGTTCTGCACCACGTAAAAAGTCCAGTTGACCACCCACTCCGCTAAAGGTCTTGTTTCCGATGGTATCCGCTACGACTTGACCCATCAAATCCACCTCAATTGCCGAGTTGATCGCTACCATATTGTCATTGGAAGCAATAACCGCCACATCGTTGGTATAATTCACCGGCTTTAAGCAAATCAAATTATTGTTATCTACATAGTCATAAAGGGCTCTTGTTCCTTGAATGAAAGTAGAGATTATTTTTCTACTATTGATGGTTTTTTTTGCACCATTTACTACTCCTGCTTCTATCAGAGGAATAAGATTATCAGAAAACACTTCTGTATGTATCCCCAAATCTTTTTTATCCTTTAAGAAATGAAGAATGGCATTTGGTATGTTCCCCTGTCCCATTTGGAGAGTATCCCCATCCTGTATCAGAGTAGAAATGTTATATCCTATTTTTTCTGCAATAGGATCATTGCTATTGATGATCGGCAGCTCATACAAATCTTCATCAAATTCAACAAAATAGTCAATTTCGGAAACATGGATCAAAGTATCTCCGCATACATGCGGCATCTTACGATTGACCTGTGCGATGGAAACACGAGCAGTCTCTACACCAACTCTTGTCTGATCACAAGACACTCCCATATTTACGTAGCCGTTTTCATCCGGCGGAGTACAGCTGATCATGGCAACATCGCATTTAACTCTTCCTTCGCGGATTGCTCTTGGTTGTGCATAGAAGTGAATCGGTACAAATTCTCCTTGTCCGGATTGAATGCATTTGCGGTTGTTCTTTCCCACAAAAAAACTGATGTTGATAAAGTGTCCTGCGTATTCCGGCCTGGCGTATGGTGCATCACCAATATTCAATCCCTGCCAAATTTGAACTCCTTGAAGTTCATCCTTCCTGTCCAATAGTGCATTGATCAGATGCTTTGGTTCTGCAGCGGCATGCGCCGGGAGTATTCCATCTCCGGATTTAACGACCTTTACTGCCTCTTCTGCGGTTGTAAGCCTCTCTTTATAAATGCTTTTCCAATCCATTTTCATATCTCCTTGTGTTAATAGATTTATCTCATTGCAAGTGTTACATCGCCCGTAGCAGCAATCTCGCCCTTGTTAAATACGATCGCACTGCATGTGACAATTGCTTTTTCAATTTTTTCGGAAAATATTTCCGAATGAATTTCAATGGTGTCGCCCGGTTCAATTTTTTTCATGAACTTTACTTTATCGATACCAATGAAGTATGGAATTGTACCGGCATACCTTTCAAAAGATAGCAACAGAATATCTGAAGCCTGTGCCATGCATTCAACAGTATATACACCGGGTAATACCGGGGCTTCCGGGAAGTGCCCTTTGAAAATCTCCCTTTTAGGATCTACATAAAATCTTGCTGCGATGCTTTTCCCCGGAATCATTTCTTCCACTGAATCAATGAGGAGCATTGGATCTCTATGCGGTATGATTTTTTTAATTTCTTCCCGAGTCAACTGTACTTTTTCCATGTTATAATTCTCCTTGACTGTTTTGAAAATTCTCATAAGCAAATACTGCTGCACCAATTGCACCAGCAGCTTGAGGATATGGCGCCGCAACAACCATTTCCCCCAGTTCTACTCCCATAAGACTCACCATGCTTTTATTTAGAGCTACACCACCAGTCATGACGATCAAAGGTTCATAACCGACTCTGTTGCACATACCGGAAATTCTCTTGGATATAGCAACATGCGCTCCCTTTGCTACATCTTCAATAGCGGTGCCCATAGCTAGCCTTGATATTACTTCGCTTTCGGCAAATACGGTACAAACGCTGCTAATCGGAACTTCGTTGGTAGACCTTTCCGCCAAATCAGATAATTCTTCAATTTTGCAGCCAAGTACCCTAGCCATCACCTCTAAAAATCTACCTGTTCCCGCGGCACACTTCTCGTTCATAACAAAGTTCTTAACATTTCCTTTTCCATCAAGCTTTATAACCTTAGCATCCTGCCCTCCAATATCGATTATCGTCGCGATATCATCCATTAAAAAAGACACTCCTTTTGCATGGCAGCTGATTTCGGTAATCTGCTTATCGGCATCCTTAAATGTTATACGTCCATAACCGGTTGCAACAATATATTTTAGATCCTCTTTGCTAATATTTGCTGCTTTCAGTGCGTTTTCCATAGCACGCTCCGGTCCCTTCGTTCCAGTTCCCATGTTGACAATATTCGTTGCAATCAACTCTCTGTTGTTATTTATTATGGCAACCTTTGACGAGGATGAGCCAATGTCAATTCCTAAAAACATTTTGTTACCCCACTTAGCCAAGCATTTCTGCAAAACTTTGTACTCTAGTTCTAACTTGCTCAAAAGAATCCATCTGTTGATCTATTTCCAGGTACAATAACGGTATTCCTGCAGACTCAATCTCTTCTTTTAATATAGGATAATCAAATTCCTCAGGATCGCAAAACTTCATCATGAATACGACAATTGCTTTTGCATTACTTTCCTTAACCATGTTTATCAGCATTTGGCCTCTTGTTTTTTGTTCTTCATATAAGAAAGTGTCGCCTCGTTGATCAACAATTCGATTTGCCATTTTTTCGTAAGGATTTCCTTCTGTTCTGGCAGGCACTCGAAACTGTCTGGATTCTTGTGCGAAATCATCTGCGGCAATGGCGATGTTATTCTCTGCAAATATGTCCAGCAAGGCTACAGGTTCGCCGATAAGTCCTGTTGCAACTACTTTGAAACCATCATTTTTTTCCGCCGGCATTCTAGCTAGGCCATCTGTGATCTGTCGGACAACTTCTGTATACTGTTTCTTATCCATGAAAAATCCAGCCTTAATGATTAGATGCCTTGTCTTTGCGTTAATGGTATTCGGGTAGTCCTTTGCTATTTTCACGAAAGCTCTCATGGTTGCCCTGTATTCCTCATACACATTGAAGGCCTTTTCTAAATCTGTATCCGATACTTTAGCACCTAAGATCTTTTCAATTTCATCCTTTACTCTTTTAAACTCAGCAATTAAATATTGATATCCTGATTCTAATAGCCTGTTTTGCGGATATACGACGGGTATTATCGGAATCTGCGGCACTCCGACCTTCCAGTTCTCACAAATACACTTTAACGTATCGCAAAATGTTGGAAGAATCACAGCTTTTAAGAAATTATAAGTGCCTTTCAGTCCATATTCCATGTTTCCTCTCATGATGGAGCAGCAAAATCCTTGCAAATATTTGTCCGCTAGCCTTATTTCAGTCTTACCGCCCCACATTCCTATTGGCAAATAACCCGCCGCATACACAATCTCTTCCGGAGTATAGATCGGGAAGCACCCGATTGCTTCTTTCCCGGTTTCACCCATTGATTTTTTTATCGCATTTCCCGGATATAATGCCGCTGTCTCCAATTGGCTTATTAAAGCGTCTAAAGATGTCATTATCCATTCCTCCTTGCCTGTTTTCTGCTTTCCATCATTTCCAGCAATGCTTGAATTCTAGTCTCATATTGGGCTTCAGAGAAAATTCTTGGATCTGTCTGATCTCCGTCAAAGATAACAGATGGAACACCGGTTGCAGCTTCGATTCTTCTTTGAACTTCATACTGTCTGAAATCCATCAATTTACAACTTCGATTGGAATGATATATGATACCGTCAAGTTCGAAATCCCTCACCAGTTTGATTACGTTACCTGTTCCATGTTCCAGATTTCTATTTGCATAGTTGGAACTATATGCTCTGGCCATTCCATCCAGATCATTTTTTTCATATCTGACGTTCCATGATTCTGGGTAGGTCGAGGTTACCATGTTGATTCCGTATTTTTTTAATGTTTTATAGGTAACTCCCAGATGCGGCCAGCACGCGATTCCGTCCCACATGATTCTGTACTTTTCTTCCTGGTCCTTCCATGGTCCAATGCCGTTCTCTGATTTTTCCTTTAATTCCTCATACCAAAGCTTGAAGATCTCTCTTCCTTCTTTTTTTCCTCTTATACACACAATCATCGCCATGTAATTGAACATATCAAAACCATTCAATGGCGACGGCTTTGCTTTTGCCAAATCAGTAGCTCTTTTCCACCATTCACAGGTTTGATTAGAAAGTTCCATAACCTTTCCAAACTTATCGTAATCAAACTCTTTGCCTGAGATTTCTTCCAGCCTGACAATGGCGTGCTCTATCTGTCCTCGCATATAAGCGATACTGTGTGGTGGAACTTCAAAAGTATGGTTGAATGGCATGTCAAACATGATGAGCGGAATTTTTAAAGTTTTTGCTAAGTTTTCATACCACTTAATTACCGTATTACAAATATTGCTGCAGCAGAAGATTAAATCCGGCATGGGGATGTCACCTGCCTCTGAATGCTGAATATCTGCATACCCAATATTTACTCTGGCATAGGAACAAATATCTGCCGAATAACCCTTTCCTTCTGATTTTTCTATAAATTCCGGGGCATGTTTTCTGGCTCCGATTGCCGCAGCGTGGTTTTCAGGGTAAACAACATCGATTCCAAAAGTTTCCAAAAGTTCTTGAGGGCATATTGATGTAGCCCAAGCAACTAATTTTCCCTCCGCCTTCGCTTCCAGTGCAGTTTTATAATGATTATCCAGCAATTCTCCCAACATTTGCTTGGACGTTACCTTATTCTCCATTTTGCCAGCCTCCTTCTTTAATTGTTGCTTTTATTTATTCGAAAATCTTGGTGTTCTTTTTTCCAAAAACGCACTTAATCCCTCACCTCGGTCTTCGGTCTTAAAGGCTGTATTATAAATTTCTGCTTCATATGCAATACCGATATTTAACGGCGCATCTTCGGCAGCATTTATTGCTTGTTTAACGAGGCTAACAGCAATCGGGGCCTTTGCTGCAATGGTTTCAGCGACTTTAAGCGCTTCTTCCATTAACTTGTCCGGCTCCGTGACAACCTCAACCAATCCAATTTTTTGTGCAGTATCAGCATCGATCATGTTTCCGGTCAAACACAAATACTTTGCCATACCTTTTCCAACAAGTCTGGTAAGTCGTTGTGTTCCGCCATAACCCGGCGTGATGCCCAGATTAACTTCAGGCTGACCAAATTTAGCTTTTTCGGATGCAATCCTGATATCACAACACATCGCAAGCTCACATCCGCCTCCGATTGCAAATCCGTTGATCGCCGCGATAACAGGCGTATCCATTTCTTCAATATATCGCATAACGCCTTGCCCAAATCTGGCAAGACTTCTTCCCATCTGACCAGTGAAGGTATTTAATAGTGCAATGTCTGCTCCGGCTACAAACGCCCTGCCTTTTCCGGTAATAATTGCACATTTTATCGCCTCATCATTTTCGATGGCTCTAAAAGCGGTTTCTAACTCCTCAAGAACTTCTCTTGTAAGAGCATTAAGAACTTCTTCTCTGTTTATTGTTACAATTGCAATGTTTTCCTTTATTTCAAATATTAGAAACTTAAAATTCATTCGCTTATCCCCTCTTTTTCTAGAACGAAAGGCAATTTTCAATAATAATTCTATTTAGAATAATCATGAAAACCTTTGCCTGTTTTCCTTCCAAGTAAACCTGCGTCTACAAGTCTCTGCATTGCTGGACTTGGTCTGAATCTTTCTCCGTATGCATCAAATAAAATTTGATCCACTTTGATATTTAAGTCGTGACCCATAAGGTCAAGAAGCTTAAATATTCCAACAGGATGTCCTAAACCGTATACACAAATTTTATCGATATCCTCTGCAGAGGCAACACCTTCATCAATCAAACGACATGCTTCTGCCGAAAAGACATGGAATAACCGATTTAAAGCAAAGCCGACTACATCTTTAACTTTAATAGGTTCCTTTTCAATTTCAAACAATAATTCCATAGTGACATCGATTGTATCTTGGTCCGTTAATTCTGCGGGGATAACTTCCACTAATTTCATGATACTTGCAGGTGAGTTAAAATGAGTTCCGATAAAATTTCCAACTCTTTCTTTGCTAACGGAAGAAGCAAGCTTTGTAATGGAAAGGCTTGATGTATTGCTTGCAATAATACAGCTTTCCTTGCATATACGATCAAGCTTTGTATAAATATCTGATTTGATATCTATAACTTCAACTACCGCTTCAATAATAAAATCACAATCTGCCATATCATTCAGGTTTCCTGTGGCAAATACCCTATTCAGAACCGTTTGCTTATTAACAGCATCAAATTTTCCTTTTTGAATGCTCTTATCTAATACCTCTGCTTGTTTTTCTTTTCCGCCTAAAGCGATTTCCGTTGTCATGTCGCCTAATACTACTTCAAATCCGGCTTTTGCAAAGCATAGTGCGATTTCTGCACCCATCATGCCTGCCCCGACTACACCAACTTTTTTAATATTCATCTTTGGCCCTCCTTCCTTTATTGCACATTCTCGATAATTAATGCCATTCCCTGGCCTCCGCCGATACAAAGTGTTGCAAGGCCATATTTAGCATTTCTTCTCTTAAGTTCATAAACCAATGCAGTCACTAGTCTTGTTCCGCTATTGGCAAGTGCATGCCCATGAGCAATTGCTCCTCCATTTACATTTACTTTTTTATAAAGCTCTGTACCCGGATCCATTCCAAGCTCCTTAAGGACTCCAAGGCTTTGAGCGGCAAATGCTTCGTTAAGTTCAAATAAATCAATATCTTCTAATTTTAAACCTGCTTTCGCTAATGCTTTTTTAATCGCAGGAACAGGACCAATACCCATAACAGCGGGATCTACTCCGACACTACTCATACTTACGATATTGGCTAAAGGTTTAACACCCAATTCTTTTGCTTTTTCTTCAGACATAACCACCACAGCAGATGCTCCATCATTCATCCCGGATGAATTTCCTGCTGTTACTGTTCCAGTGCCATCTGTCTTAAATACAGGTCTTAATTTCGCGAGTGTTTCAAGAGTTGTCTCAAGTTTCATGTGTTCATCCGTATCAAATAAAAAGCTGCTTTTCTTAAGTCGCACTTCAAAGGGTACAATTTCATCTTTAAATTTACCTTCTGCAAGTGCGGCTTTCATTTTTTCAATACTATCGATTGCAAACTTATCTTGTTCTTCTCTGGTAATGTTATATCTTTCAGCAACGTTTTCTGCTGTCAATCCCATGTTTAGACCCGGAAACAAAGCATTTGGCTGTACAATCGTTACTCCGTGTGAGAATGTATCATACAAAGGTTTGTCGCCTAGCCTAAAAGGCTCATATCTTGATGAAGGCGGAAGATAATAGGTCAATCTCGACATTACTTCAACCCCGCCAGCCATTACTATGTCTGCCTCTCCAGCTGATATCTCATAGACTGCACTAACAACTGCCTGTAAAGAAGATGCGCATTGTCTGTCTACTGTATATGCAGGAGTGCTTTCAGGAATACCCGCCAAAAGGGATGCGCATCTGGAAACGTTTGGTGTATATCCATACACATCCCCCATTATTACTTGATCGATTTGATTAAGCTGAATGTTTGATCTTTTTGCTGCTTCTTTTAAAACTGCTGCTGCTAAATCCTGGGCTTCAACCGTTTTTAAACTGCCAAGATAAGCACCAACTGCGGTTCTTGCCGCTCCGGTAATAACACATTTCTTCATGGTTAAACAACCTCCGTTGGAACCCCGCAAATAGAAATTCCTGCGGGGTTTCAATTAAAACTTTCTACTATTAATTAATTTTCTTCCCATTGCGCAATAATTTCAGGAATAACCTTAAACAGATCTCCAACGACCGCATAATCAGCAACCGAGAAAATTGGTGCCTCCGGATCCTTATTAATCGCAACGATAATATCTGAAGTCTGCATTCCCGCAAGATGCTGTATCGCGCCGGAAATACCGCATGCAAAATAGATTTTTGGCTTTACGGTTGTACCGGTCTGACCAACTTGGTGTGATTGTTCAATCCATCCTGAGTCAACCGCTGCACGGGAGGCACCGACTTCTCCGCCTACTTTTTCTGCAAACCTTCTGATCAGTTCAAAGCCTGAAGCATCTCCCAATCCTCTGCCGCCGGAGCAGATGATCTGTGCATCAGTGAGGGATACCATTTTCTTCGCGGCCTTGACAACCTCTACTACTTCAACGGCGAAATCTTCTTTTGTAAGAATTGCCTTCAAGTCTACTCTTGTGCCCTTTTTCTTGTCATCCTTTTCCAGCTTTTCCATAACGCCGGGTCTGACTGTAGACATCTGTGGTCTGTGGGTAGGGCAGATGATGGTGGCCATCAGGTTTCCTCCAAAGGCCGGACGTGTCTGCTTGAGGTTCTTATCACCATCGTTTCTATCCATGCCAGCGGTATTCATTGTTGTATATTTTTCCAGGTAGTCAATATAGTTGTCAGTATTTATATCCAATCTTGTGCAATCCGCGGTAAGACCGGTATCAAGCCTTGCTGCTATTCGTGGAGCCAAGTCTCTTCCAATATGTGTCGCGCCAAAGAGAACGATTTCAGGTTTATGCTCTTTAATGGCATCGGTGATCACTTTTGTATATCCGTCTGTAGTGTATTTTTCCAGCAAATCATCGCTTGCAACATATACGATATCCGCACCGTAAGCATATAGCTCATCAATAAGATGCTCTACCTTACCGCCTACCAGTACTGCACATACCTTTGTGTCGCTGCTTATTTCTCTTGAAAGTCTATGGCCCTCTCCCAAAAGTTCAATCGCCACATTCATCAGTTTGCCATCTCTTTGTTCTGTATACACCCACACATTTTTATAGGCGGAAAGATCCACCGGACCTTTTACAGTGTCTTCTGTCTTTACGATTGCTTCGAATTTACATGCTGGGATACATTGATTGCACATTGTGCACTTTTCATTGATTACAGCCAGTTTTTCCTTCATTTCAATCGCATCAAAGGGACATGCCTTTACACAGAGAGTGCATCCCTTGCACTTTTCATTAATTACTTTTATTGCCATTTTTCGTCCCTCCTTAAATTATATGTTTTGCTTTCAGCCCTGCAATGAGACTGCCTGCTAGTTCTTTAGCAGTATCTCCCTCAACTGTCACGCCCTTGCCTTTCGGCGCTGGTGTAAATGATTTATAAACATTTGTAGGTGATGCCTCAAGACCTACGGTAGTAAGATCTACATTAATATCCGCAGCATTCCATACCTTGATGTCAAATTGGGCAGCTTTGTAGATTCCTCTAATTGACATATATCTAGGGGTGTTGAGTTCCTTAATTGCGGTAAGCACACATGGTGTCTTTAATTTCAGCAGCTCATAACCGTTTTCCAATGCTCTTTTCACTGTAATTTCATTCCCGTTCATTGAGAACTCTTTCACATAGGTTACCTGCGGCAGACCAAGCTTTTCCGCAAGCTGGGGTCCTACCTGCGCAGTATCTCCGTCTATGGCCTGCCTTCCCGCAAATATGATATCATAGCCCCCCATTTTCTTAATTCCTGCTGCGATGGCATTTGAGGTTGCCCAGGTGTCCGATCCGCCCAAGGCTCTGTCGGAAAGCAGAACCGCATCATCCGCTCCCATGGCAATACACTCCTGCAGCATTTCCTTTGCTTGCGGAGGCCCCATAGTCAATACAGTTATATGAGTATCTGGATCGTTATCTTTTATTTTTAATGCTTCTTCCAAAGCATTTGCGTCGTCATGATTTAGAATGCTTGGTACGCCATCCCTAATAAGGGTACCTTTAACCGGGTCAATCTTTACTTCGTTTGTATCAGGTACTTGCTTAACGCATACTATTATTTTCATTCCGTTACTCCTCCTTCTTTCTATTTGAATATTTCTCCTGAAATCACCATCTTCATTACTTCCGAGGTCCCCTCATAAATTTCTGTAATCTTAGCGTCTCTCATCATTCGTTCTACTGGATAATCCTTTATGTATCCGTAACCACCATGAAATTGCACGGCCTTAGTCGTTACGTACATTGCTGTTTCTGAGCAGGAAAGCTTCGCCTGTGCTGCTTCTACTGAACTTGGAAGGCCTTTCTGTCTTTTGTCACATGCCATGTATAGCAGCAATCTTGAGCCATCTATTCTGGTCTTCATGTTGGCCATCTCAAATGCAAGGGCCTGAAACTTGTCTAAGCTTCTTCCAAACTGCTTTCTCTGTTTCATGTAATCGACGGTCTGATCAAATGCGCCTTGTGCAATTCCTAATGCCTGAGCCGCAATTCCAAGTCTGCCTACATCGAGGGATGTCATCGCAACCTTGAATCCTTTTCCCAGTTCGCCCAGAAGGTTTTCTTTTGGTACGATACAATCTTCAAAGACGAGTTCCGCTGCTATTGAGCCTCTGATACCCATTTTGTTTTCTTTCTTACCCCTTGAAAATCCTGGCATGCCTTTCTCTACGATAAAAGCGCTTATACCCTTTGTGCCTTTAGACTTGTCGGTCATTGCCATGATTACATATACCTCAGCAATGCCTCCGCCTGAGATAAATATCTTTGTACCGTTCAATAGCCAATGGTCTCCCTTATCTACCGCTTTTGTCTGCTGCATTGCAGCATCTGTTCCCGCATTTGGCTCGGTGAGACCAAATGCACCTATTTTTTTTCCTGACAAAAGGTCAGGAAGATATTTTCTTTTTTGCTCTTCCGTTCCATAAGTAAAGATCGGCCAGCAGCAAAGTGCGTTGTGCGTTTGCACAATAACACCGTGAGAACCACATACTTTAGACATTTCTTCAATCGCCATGATATATGCAATATAGTCAGCGCCTGCTCCACCGTATTCATGCGGGAAAGGCATGCCCATAACTCCAAGCTCCCCAAGCTTTGCCACAGTTTCTGTAGGGAATTCAGCTTCTGCATCAATTTTCTCGGCGATCGGTGCTATTTCTGTTTCAGCAAATTCTTTCATCATTTTCTTTACCATTTGCTGTTCCCTAGTCAAATTAAAATCCATTACTTTACCTCCTGTTTTTTGAAATCGAAATGTAACCTACTTTGTATGCAAATTTTTAATATTTTTATCTCTTTTATCAGCCTTCACATACGAACAATTACTAATTGTCGCAAAATTTATGCCACATATGCAAAATCTCCTTTTTTTAGTGAAGATCGAATCAAATCACCAGCCGCAAGTGCTGAAATTCCAACATTTAGGCTGCTGCTTTTTTTAATATGCAAATCCAAAACAATCCATCACCTTCCTTGCCGTTTGTTTGATGCTTTTCTAAGTTTGATGCACTTTGGCATCAAACTATATTCGTTATTTTGTCTGTTTTAGCCATATTTTTGTGTTTTTGCTTCGGCATGATATTTGCTCTATATATTATTAATTGTTTATCAGGAGGAAGGAATGACAAAGTTTAAAGTAGTAATTACTGACTACGAATATGCAAACATTGATCATGAAAAAAGAATCTTAAGTAAGATTGGCGCTCAAATATTTCCTTATCAAATCAAAGATGAAAATGATATTATTGCTGCGGCTCATGACTGTGACGCTCTCGTTGTTCAGTATGCAAAAATTACAAGCAAGGTAATTGATCAACTCCACAAATGCAAAATTATTGCCAAATATGCCACTTCAATTGAAACGATAGATATTGAAGCCGCATCCAAAAACGGTATTTGCGTGACGAACGTACCTGACTATTGTACAGACGAAGTTTCCACTCACGCAGTTGCAATGTTGTTAAGTTTATCCAGAAAGATAAACGGTTACAGCACTGCGATTTCCAACGGAAAATGGGATTATAAGATAGGAAGCCCAATCGTAAATTTAAAGAAGAGTATTATTGGGGTAATTGGTTTTGGCAAAATATCATCTGCTTTTATTCAGAAGCTTCGACCATTTTGTGATGAAATCTGGGTTTATAGTAGCTCTGCCTCGGAAGACAACGTAAATCAACTTGGTGCGAAACTGAAATCATTTGATGCGATTATAAAAGAAGCAGATTATATTTCCATTTTTTCGCCATTGACCAATGCAACAAGAAATCTATTTAACAAAGACGTTTTTAAGGCTATGAAAAATACGGCATTCATAATAAATATCAGCCGTGGCGGATTAGTCAATGAGGATGATTTAATATGGGCACTTAAAAACAATAAATTAGCCGGCGCAGCCCTTGATGTTATGGAATTTGAACCACCCTTGGCAAATAACGCCTTGCTGACAATGGATAATGTCATCATCACACCTCATGCTGCATGGTATTCTACTGATTCTCAACAAAAGCTCCAGACCTCGGTTGCTGCTGATGTTGCCAAAGTGTTATCAGGCTATCTGCCGGACAATCTTGTAAATCCTCAAGTAAATCAATTGTTGAAACTAACATCATATTAAGAAAAGGAGGTCAAACATGAACTGTATTAAAATCCATAAAGATGATATGGTTGCCGTCGCTTTAACCCCATTAGAAAAAGATACATCTGTTGAAGTAGATGGTATTACCTTATTGATTCTGGAAGATATCCCCAATGCCCATAAGATTGCCCTTCAGGATATCAAGGCTGGTGATAATGTTATCAAGTATGGCAATTCCATTGGAATTGCCACAACAGATATAAAAAAAGGACAATGGGTACACGATCATAATTTGGAGACCTGCGCTAATTCCAGAAAGGAATATACCTATTCCTATAATTCTGATCGCACCGTAATGCCGGGGGCAACCGATGAAACATTCATGGGCTATGAAAGGAAAAACGGCAATGTTGGAATTAGAAACCATATGCTGATTATCCCAAGTGTATTTTGTGCAAACGGACCATTGCAGAGAATTGCGGCCCTGGCAGCAGAAAGATATAAAAAGTCCGAGAACTTTGACGGAGTTTTGCCTTTGACACATCCATACGGCTGCAGTCAGACCGGAAAAGATTTGGAACTCACCGGCAAAATTATTTCCGGAGTAATCAGCAATGCAAACTTCGGAGGAGTTCTGGTTGTTAGTCTTGGATGTGAAATTAACGACCTTGCTCAACTAAAGAAATACATGGGGTCATCCTATGATCCGGCTCGTGTGAAATTCCTGATCTTGCAGGACTCTGATGATGAGTTTGCAGACGGGCTCTCGCTTTGCGATGAAATATATGAAGAGATGAAGAAGGATAAACGTGTCCCAGTTAATCTTAAGAAGCTGCATATTGCAGTAAATTGCGGGGGTTCCGATGGCTTTTCCGGCATTACTGCAAATAAAATTGTCGGCAGTTTGACAGAACGTCTCGTATCAAAGGGAGCTGCCGTCAATATGACGGAAGTACCTGAAATGTTCGGAGCAGAGCATATTTTAATGAATCGCGCAGTCGATGAAAAAGTATTTCAGGATACTGTTTCTATGATTCAAAATTACGAAGATTATTTTCGGCGATATGGTGAAAAGGTGAGTGATAATCCTACACAAGGTAATAAAGCCGGCGGTCTCAGTACTATTGAAGAAAAATCTCTTGGCTGTATACAAAAGGGAGGAGAATGTGCTGTCACCGAAGTATTAAAATATGGTGAACGAGTCAGTAAAAACGGCTTTGTTTTAGTAAGCGGACCCGGCAATGATCTTGTGGGAGTTACAGGCCAGATTGCAGCGGGAGCAGTCCTAACAATATTTACAACCGGTCGAGGTACTCCTTGCGGGTTTGCGGGTCCTATCTTCCGACTATCCTCAAACACAAATCTTGCATCAAAGAAGCCCGGATGGATTGATTATGATGCCGGTAGAATTTTGAATGTATCCAATGTAGAAGATCAAATAAAATTAGAAGATGAGCTTTATAACATGGTGATTGAAACAATAAACGGAAAATATACTACTAAGAACGAGCGGAATGGCTATTATCAGATGGGAATATTGAGAGACGGTGTAACTTTGTAAACATAATGTTACACCTAAATGCGAAACAGCACGCGCTTCTATTTATTAAAAGGCGTGCTGTTTTATTGTATTAATGAGGAGAAACATGATTTAGAACATAGCTGGTAAGAACAGTACGATCGATGGTATGTATGTTATAATCATCAGTACGACAAGACACACGATAAAGAATGGCATCATGTGCGGGAGCACCTGGTCCATCGTACATTTTCCAACCTTGCAGCCTACGAATAAATTTGCTGCAAAAGGCGGAGTGATCATACCGATTTCCAGATTGAGCAGCATAATTGATGCAAAGTGGATTGGATCCACGCCAAATGATGTCGCGATCGGAATAAGGATCGGTCCGAGCAATAAAATACTTGTATTTGTCTCCATAAACATTCCGACGAGAATCAACAATATGTTAAGAACCAGAAGGAATACAAATTTTGAATCCGTAATGCTCATAAGCGTGCTCGTTAAAATTTCCGGGATTCGGGTAAAAGTAATCATTCTGCTGGCAACGGCGGCGAAAACGATAAGCATGGCGATCGAAGCACTGGATATTGCCGAATCTTCGACGAGCATTCTAAATTTCTTTTCAGGCCAGGTCTTTTTGATGATTGGTAAATAAACCCATCCAACTACCAGGCCATAAAATACTGCAATCGCTCCTGCTTCTGTAGGCGTAAAGATTCCACCATAAATTCCGTAAAAAATGATAACCGGACATAATAATGCTACGGTTGATTGCCGAAAGGATTTACCGATACCGTTTACATATGGCACGAACTTGAATGGCTCTGTCGTTTTTTGCTGTTTTATGCCGTTTGTAAAGTAGTTTATCGCTATATATCCAATTCCAAGCATGATACCCGGAGTAACGGTGCAAAGCCAAACATCCATCAGGTTTGCGCCGGACATCATCGCGTATATGATACCAGGGATACTTGGCGGGATCAAAATTCCCAAAAATCCGCAGCAGCTGATCAGAGCTGTGCTGTATTCTTTGCTGTATCCTCTTTTTACCATTTCCGGAAGCATCATACCGCCGATTCCTGTAATGGTGGCAAGGGATGATCCTGTGATGGCTCCGAACAATAATGATGTGATTACGGTAACTGCTCCAACCGAACCTCTCAGTCTGCCGATAAACGAATTTGCAAAATTCATGATTGCGCCGGAGATTCCTACGACAGCCATCATGTCGCCTGCAAAGATAAATGCAGGAATTGCAAGGAATGTAAAGGAATCTAGGGAGGAAAACATTGCTGGCGCCACACTGGTAAGTGGTAATCCTGCATAGAGAAAAACGATAACGGATGCAATACCCATGCTGAATGGAACAGGAATCCTTAAAAAAGCAAGTCCTAAAAAGATAAGTAAAAATAATCCTAAATTAATCATAATGCTTTTAATTCCTCCTCTTCCTTGGATACTATTGTGGTTTTATTCCTAATTGTCAAAATCAAGTTACAAACACTATGGAATAAGGACAATGCACCTGATACCGTAATAATTGCCACAATGACCCAGATCGGGATTTGCAGTGCTACAGATACCTGGTCGTATAATTTTGTCTCCAGCATATACTTGTATAATGTATAGAGAAGATAGACCCAGAATACTGTGCTGATGATACCGACAATAATATCCCCAAAGTACAATACTCTATCTGTCTTTTCCTTTGATTTTGTAATCTTGCCCACGATTGCCGGCAAAATATTTATTTCAATATGCGCTCTGTCTTTAACTGCTACGGCGCAACCTAAATAACAAACGCATATAAAGATATATCGAATTAATTCTTCTACCCAAGCTAAAGGCAAATGTAAGTAATATCTGCAAACTACCTGAATGAACAGCAGGATCAGCATCAGAAAAAAGAATATGCCTGTAATTCTTGTCTCAACCATTCCCAAAGCTGATGAAATGACCTCAACCTTTGATTTTTTTCCCATGGTTTACCTCTCAGTTTTTCATATTGTTAGAGCTGCGAATCGCAGCTCTAACAATATAATTCAATTTATTTCTGTTCTGATAATAATCTCTTCATAACGTCCTGGTCAAATGCCTTTGTTACTTCTGTATCATTCCATACAACTTTTGCTGCTGCTTTAAATGCTGCATCAAGTTCAGGAGTATTGTCTAAAATTTCTGTAGTAGCAGCCATTTCTGTTTCATATTTTTCTTTGTCTTCTCTGATCAGCTGCTTGGAAACGTCAGCATACTTTGCAGCCATTTCTCTCATCAGATCCTGCTGCGCTGGAGACAATTGATCCATCGTTGCTTTTCCTGTGAAAAATGCCGCTCCGGCAAACGCATGGTTTGTTCTGGTCATATAAGGCTGGAACTGCTGGAATCCGAAAGTATAAGTGATAACAGGACCATTGTCTTGTCCATCAATTGCCTTCTGCTGTAAACCAGATGCAACTTCGCCGATAGCCATTGCAGTTGGCTGAGCGCCAAGCTCTGTAAAGAAGTTAACATACATCGGATTCGGTGGTACACGAAGTTTTAAGTTCTTTAAATCTTCCGGTTTCTGAATCGGATGTTTTGAATTTGTCATATAACGGAAGTCGCTATCTGTAAATCCAAGAACTTCAAGACCCTTTTCCTGCATGGAAGCCTTTACCGCTTCCCCGATCCAACCATTATAATAGGTGTTATCAACGTCGTCTAATGTTGGAAATAAGTAAGGCAGATTAACATATCCAATTTCAGAAACTACCTGAGAATATCCGATGTCTGCACAAATTGCCATTCCCAAAGTGCCATTTTGTACTGCTTCCGTGATTTCACGGTCACCGCCATGAACTCCGGCAAAGTCAAGTACTAATTCAATGCTGCCGTTTGATTTTTCAAAAATTTCGTCTTTCATTTGTTCCATTGCTCGATACCAAGCGTGTGTTGTTGCTACAGTTGCCCCAACATGAAGAACTACTTTCTTATCTTCCGGTTTTGTTTCAGTTGCCGCTTTTTCTTCACCGCCTCCACAAGCAGTAAACGAGAACGCAAGAGCAAGTACTAATGCACTGGCTACGATTTTCTTTACTTTCATAAACAAACTCCTTCTCCTTCAAAAATTATTATTATCCCGTGTGCACTCACACTATTAAATGTGTAACGCAATCTTTGTGCCAATTCATTCAACTTTTTTAATGCTTATTAAAATTCGATCATTTTCAGTATTTTTGATGGGTTTAAAGCATTTTATTTTATTTTTTTTATCGTATAGAACCAAAACTTCCAGTACTACAGATAGGATTCTTGATGCCATTACGCATCAAGCATCAAATCGGCATCAAGATTTGCTTTCCCAGAAAATCAAGCGATCCTCATCTCATCTCAAGAGCTTAAAAAAAAGCGTGTCAGATAGCCATTGATCCAATCACGCTTATATTTTACAAAATCTGTTCCATATTATAGATTATATTTTTGTAATTTACGCACTATTGTGGATTGATTGACCTGTAAGTACTCAGCAATTTCTCTTGTTGTCTTAAATTTATCTCTCGCTCTTTCTATTATGATTTTTTCAAGGGCCTCTAAAGACTCCTGCAAGTTCAATTCTTCATTCATGGCAACGGTATTAATGATCCTTCTGCTTACATTTACACTTGAATCGATGTTCCATGGCAAATCATCTATCTGTAAATATTCATTGTTGCTAACCACAACCATATTCTCAATCACATTCTTAAGTTGCCTAACATTACCGGGCCATGGATATTTCTCTAATTCCTTTATTACATCGTACGTCAGAATTTTACTCTGATCATATTTTTTATTAAACCTAGCCAAGAAAAGCATGCTTAATGGAACAATATCATCTACCCTTTTCCTCAGGGAAGGGACCTTGATTCTTACCACATTTAATCGATAAAATAGATCTTCTCTGAATGTACCCTCTGCCACCATCTCTTCCAGGTTTCGATTAGTAGCCGCAATAATACGTACATCTACAATTTTCCCACTCACAGCACCTACTCTTCTGATCTCTTTTGTTTCCAGCACTCTCAATAGCTTAACCTGAAAATCTAATGGAGTCTCACCAATTTCATCTAAAAACGCAACTCCTCCATTTGCAATCTCCAGCAAACCTTCTTTACCTGACTGCGCTGCCCCGGTAAATGCCCCTTTCTCATAACCGAAAAGCTCTGATTCCAGCAAATTTGCTGGAATTGCTCCGCAATTAATCGTTACGAACGGTTTGTCTTTTCTGATACTACATCCATGAATATATTTAGCGACTTCTTCCTTACCTACGCCTGATTCTCCAAGTATCAGCACGGTAGCCTGGAAATTTGAGATTTTTTCGGCGAGAGTCAATACCTCTTGCATTTTCTGGCTTGTGGCTAAGATATTTTGACCTTCCTTGTCAGCGTTCTCTGCATAATCAATATAGTTTTTCAGATACATTTTCCCCATTTTTTGAGACTTAAGCAGTTCTTCCCTTAGCTCATATATTTCGGAAATATCCCTTGCATTAATGACAACTTTCTTAATTTTACCCTTATCATTAAATACTGGCCTTCCTGTCACAATTATATTTTTACCCGACTTTGTAACTTGTTTCTTTGAGACAGTACATTTTTGTTCAATCACTACAAAAGCGACTGAATTGGGCATCCAGACAGGATTGATTAGATCCTTCATGTTTTTTCCGTACATGGCTTCTTTCTTAATCTCAGTAACTCTTTCGTACGAACTATTCACAAATAGGATTTCCCCTTCTCCGTCGGTTACTAATATACCATCATAGGAACCCTCTAATATTTCCTGAAGTTCGTCCAGCATTTTCTTCTGGTAGTCAAGTTCTGCTTTCAGCAATGAACTTTCAAAGACATCTAATATCAAAAATGCCTTATCTATTTCTCCGTTTGTTTCCGTTAACGGGAAAGAATATACATGTAAAATCTTTTTAGCCACAGTAATAAAATGTATATGGCCTTCATCATTAACAGCTTTGCTAAAAGCCGGCATATGCGCTGAAAGAATTTTCCCGATACAAGTCTTACTTTCAACATGAAAGAAATTTTCGGCGGAAGAGTTCATATACTTTATAATATTGTCATTTCCCGTCACTATGATGCCATTGGGACTGTTTTCAATAAGTTTAATAAATGAGTCTCCAAGCATAAACATTCCGTTATTATCTTCCATACTTGCTCCTTATCTAAAATAGAGATATTAATAACATTATACAAAGAACGGCAGAGAGTGCAATACATTCACCCCGTTTTGCTCCTGATTATATCATATAATCATATTCTTCACACAGGAATACTCTTTCATTTCATGATTCAGCGGAACTTTTTTGGCTATATATAAGTCAAAGAATTAAACAGATTGATGAGGTGATAAGAAATGAAACTTAAAATTAAAATGATTATATTGGCCACGGTACTAATATTGTCGATGACAGGTCAAAGTTTTGCAGCGGCAAGTCCTTTTACAGATATCAATGATACAACATCAAAGGATAAGATTGTTGAACTTTATGGAGACGGTGTCATAAAAGGAATGGGAAATGGATTATTTAATCCGGACGGAACCTTGACTGCTGCACAGGGAGTACAGCTGATCGTTAACGCTTTTGATATCAGTCTCGCGGCCATCAGTTTCATTAAGGCCCCGCAGGCAACGGACTGGTTTAAAAATTCCAACAACAATGCTTGGTATGCAGACGCATTGATCAGAGCAGGAGCAAACAACATTGGCCTGCCGGCTGATTTAGATCCAAATGCGAAGTGGACCAAAGAAGACTTTACATATTATTTGATTACGGCAATGGAAGCTCATTATAATATGCCAATGATCAATATGATGTATATCGAAACTGCGGATGAAGCTGACATGACGATTGAATATCAGGGCGCGATCCAGAGAAGCATGAAATACAACATTACAGCGTTGGATCAGGATAAGAAATTCTATCCCCAAAAACAGCTTACAAGAGCAGAAGCTGCTGAAATGATTTATAACGGTCGTACATTAGTTACAGAAATGAAGCTGGAAGTAAAATAAAGCCGCAACCCTATTTATAGGATATAGGTTTGGCTTATAAAAGAGTATCCATTGAAAGAGGGTGTCTCAAAATGATTTCCAATGAAATCAAGGAGAGACCCCGCTCTTTATTTCTAACACATTTGTGAGATCGAACCGTGGACGGATGGGGTTATGGGGAAGGCACTGCGCCGTTCAGAGTATCGCCATTAAACTATGGATACTGAAAACAGGCGATATCCGAATAACCGCTTCGAGGCAACAAACAAGGAAAGCCATGCGGCATATCGTTCGTTCTAAGGCATGGCAGCTTGTTGCCATGAGGGGCCCGCGCCCCCTTGGAAAGTGTGTCAACACTTTGTCTGCTGTTCGAGCACAAGTAAAAACTTAATAACCATATATCCATAATACAGACACCCTGATTAAGAGTTAGGAAGTTTAATTATTGACCTCTTGACCCCCAGGTATATGGTTCAAAATGTTAAGCGTTGTTGTATAATGGAAAACTATGGAGTATTATAAAAAATAAAAAGGAGTTTTGAAAATGTATGCTGCTTGGATTGGTTTTTTTGGTAGTATTTTAGGTGGTTTGTTAACATTATTAGGCGTGAAATATACAATTGATAGTTATAAAAAAACAGAAGAAAAACAAGCCAAATTGGAAAAAGAAAAAAACATAGCATTACTTTATTGGAATTTAAAGAGTCATATGGATAGTGCGAATGCAATGTATGTTCGTATAAATGAAAATAAACCATTTGGTGTGATTAGGAATTATAATGATTATGATTATCAATTTTATATTAATAAGATAATATTTGTTCAAGATATCTTAGATTTTGAAAATATTAGTACAATAATAGTATTTTACCATGCTTTAGCTGAAATTGAAGAAAAAAGAATAAAAGGTATTCGTGAAGAGGATCAAGAGTGGATTATTAAATTGATTAGAACTATGAATGGAGAAAAGATAATAGGTAAAGGAATGGATATGGTTAAAGTATTGAGTAAGCTTAAACCATATGTAGAAAAAAATGATTAAATAATTTAGTTCATAATATATTTATAAATTGGTAGTATTTTGTAATATAATGTTTTTGCTAAGCTGAACTGTCTCCGGGCAGCTCACTGACATTGTCCCGGAGCAATAACTTTTGATCTCTTGTTTTGCCGCTGATAGTTCGTTAAAATGCAGTGAGGATAAAATTCCATTAACTGGCATTGAGGTGAAATAAAAAGCCACCACAGAACAAACTCTCACCGACCAAAGTTTGCGTTCGTAATGTGGTGTCTCAAAAACATGATAATACTATCACAATACGAAACAATCTACAATGATAAACTGAATATTTTTCATTAAGTGCAGATTGCAAGATTAAGTGTCGTGGTAATTTTTGGGAAATACCATAATGTCA
>CAZTEH010000058.1:0-24995 GCA_964612345.1 uncultured Oscillospiraceae bacterium
ATCGTTTTTTTAATATTGGACAACAATGCCAATAAAAGGAGATTATTATGGAAACCAGAGTTGCTTTGATCGGAGTCATCGTCGAAAATCATGACTCGGTGGAAAAATTGAATCAGCTTTTGCATCAATATGCAGATTATATTATTGGACGCATGGGAGTTCCCTATCCAAAGAAAGGGATCTCCATCATCAGTGTTGCCGTGGATGCGCCTGCAGATGTGATCAGTTCGCTTTCCGGAAAGCTGGGAATGCTGCCCGGTGTAAATACAAAGACTATTTATTCAAAAGCGGTAACCGCCGATAAAACAGTTGAAATCTAAAATAGATTGAGGAAGAGGAAGAATGAAACATTCATTTGATCAATTGAAATACTTGATTGATAAATTAGAGCTGGAGCATGTGCTGTCAAAGGAAGAGTTCATTTCCCTCATTGACAGCCGCACCCCGGAGCTCAGCGATTATTTATTTGCAAAAGCCAGGAAAATACGTGAGAAGCATTACGGAAATGACGTTTATCTGAGAGGCTTGATCGAGTTTACCAACTACTGCAAAAACGACTGCTATTACTGTGGTATCCGAAGGAGCAACGGGAACGCAGCCCGCTATCGTCTGACAAAGGATCAAATCCTTTCGTGCTGCGAGGAGGGCTATGGGCTCGGCTTCCGCACCTTTGTGCTGCAGGGGGGCGAGGACGGTCATTACAGCGACGAAGTACTCGTGGATATCATCAAGGCCATCAAATCCCGCCATCCGGACTGTGCTTTGACCCTTTCCGTCGGGGAACGGTCTCATGAAAGCTACAAGGCATTTTACGACGCAGGCGCCGACCGGTATCTGCTCCGGCACGAGACTGCCGACCCGGTTCATTACAGCAAGCTCCATCCCTCCTGCCTTACTTTGGAAACGCGAAAGCAGTGCCTGATGGATCTGAAAAAAATCGGATATCAAGTGGGCAGCGGATTTATGGTAGGCTCTCCCGGTCAGACCTCCGATCAGCTTGCCGAGGATATGATCTTTCTGAATGAACTCCAGCCGCAGATGGTGGGAATCGGTCCATTCATTGCACATCATGACACGCCCTTTGCTACGGAGCAAAGCGGTACTGCCGAGCTGACCCTGTTTCTGCTGAGTCTGATCCGGCTTTTGCTTCCTGCCGTGCTTCTTCCCGCAACAACAGCTCTCGGAACCATTGATCCCCTGGGACGGGAAAAAGGCATCCTGGCCGGTGCCAACGTGGTCATGCCCAATCTCTCTCCACGGGAGGTCAGAGACAAGTATTTGCTTTATGATAATAAGATCTGCACCGGCGACGAAGCCGCCGAATGCCGCCACTGCATCGACGGCAGGATCAAAAGTATCGGCTATCAGGTCGTAGTGGATCGCGGAGATTCCAAACATCGGGGAGGTAGTAATAATGTATAATGTGAAATCGCCCAATGCAGAAGAATTCATCAATGAAGAAGAAATATTGGAAACGCTGGCGTATGCCGAGTCCAATAAAACCAATCGGCAATTGATCGATCAGATTCTCGAAAAAGCACGGCGCAGGGAAGGCTTGTCCCACCGGGAAGCGGCGGTTTTGCTGGATTGCGGTCTGGAGGACAAGAACCGGGAAAGCTATGCGCTCGCCGAGCAAATGAAGAAGGATATCTATGGGAACCGCATCGTCATGTTCGCGCCTCTTTATCTTTCCAATTACTGCGTAAACGGCTGTGTTTACTGCCCTTATCATATGAAAAACAAACATATCACACGAAAAAAACTGACCCAGGATGACATAAAAAGAGAAGTGGTTGCGCTCCAGGATATGGGTCATAAACGCCTTGCCCTCGAAGCAGGAGAAGACCCTGTCAATAATCCGATTGAGTATATTTTAGAGAGCATCGAGACCATTTACAGCATTCAGCATAAAAACGGCTCCATTCGAAGAGTCAATGTGAATATTGCCGCTACCACGATAGAGAACTACCGAAAGTTAAAGGATGCCGGAATCGGGACTTACATTCTGTTTCAGGAGACCTATAACAAGAGAAGCTATGAAGCCCTGCACCCTACCGGGCCGAAGCATAATTACGCCTACCACACGGAAGCGATGGACCGGGCCATGGAGGGCGGCATCGACGATGTCGGTATCGGCGTTCTGTTCGGGCTGGAGCTGTACCGGTATGATTTTGCAGGACTGCTGATGCATGCGGAGCATCTGGAAGCAGCAAAAGGAGTTGGCCCCCATACCATCAGCGTCCCAAGAATCCGTCATGCTGATGACATCGACGTCGACGCCTTCGACAACGGAATCAGCGACGATACCTTTGCAAAAATCGTTGCCTGTATCCGCCTGGCCGTCCCATATACCGGAATGATCGTCTCCACCAGAGAAAGCCAAGCCTGCCGGGAACGCGTACTGCATCTCGGCGTATCTCAAGTCAGCGGTGGTTCCAAAACCAGCGTAGGAGGCTATGTAGAGGCGGAGCCTGAGGAAGAAAAGTCGGAACAGTTTGATGTGGAGGATCGAAGAACCCTTGACGAGGTAGTTCAATGGCTCATGAAGCTGGGATATATCCCGAGCTTCTGTACTGCCTGCTATCGCGAGGGGCGCACCGGAGACCGTTTCATGGCCCTCAGTAAAAACGGTGAGATCCAGAATTGCTGTCATCCGAATGCGTTGATGACGCTAAATGAATACATTGAGGATTATGCATCCCCGGAAACGAAACGGCTGGGAGAAGAGCTGATCGCAAGAGAAATAAACAATATCCCGCGGGAAAAGGTTCGGAATATTGTTGTTAAGAATCTGGAAGCGATCAAAGATGGCCGTCGCGATTTCAGGCTTTAGAAAGTGAGGTTCGAATCATGGGATTAAACAGTACACCCTCCTCCGATCGGGTCCATATCGGCTTCTTTGGAAAGCGGAATGCGGGTAAATCCAGCGTAATCAACGCGGTTACGGGACAGAGTCTATCCATCGTATCTGAGGTAAAGGGAACGACCACGGACCCGGTTTACAAGGCAATGGAGCTCCTGCCCCTGGGCCCTGTCATGATGATCGATACGCCGGGACTTGATGACGAAGGCGCTCTTGGAAATCTCAGAATGCAGAAAAGCTACCAGGTTTTAAACAAGACAGATATCGCTGTACTGGTTGTAGATGCCACTTCGGGCATGACGGAAGAGGATCAGGCAATTATCCGGCGCTTCCAACAGAAAAGCATCCCCTTCCTCATGGTTTACAATAAGCTTGATTTGGTTGACCCGGGCTCCCCTTTCATGGCTGCGGAAGATGTTCCGGATGAAAACGTGCTTTGGATCAGCAGTGAAACGGGCGAAAATATCCATGCGCTGAAGGAGCTCCTCGCAAAACAGGTTCCTGCCGGCTTGTCCAAATACCCCATCGTGGCAGATCTCCTCAAGCCCTCCGACTTTGTGGTTCTGGTGGTTCCCATCGACTCCGCCGCACCCAAAGGCCGCTTGATCCTTCCCCAGCAGCAGACCATCCGGGATGTTCTGGAAGCCGGTGCTGCCGCCATCGTAGTCAAGGAGACCGAACTGAAGGAGACGTTGAACGACATCGGGAAAAAGCCCCGCCTGGTCATCACGGACAGCCAGGCTTTTGCTAAGGTTTCCGCAGAGACGCCGGAGGACATTCCCCTGACCTCTTTTTCCATCCTGTTTGCCCGCCACAAGGGGAACCTCGAGCTGGCGGTCAAGGGAGCGGCAGCGATCGAAAAGCTGCAGGATGGCGATACGGTACTGATTTCCGAGGGCTGTACCCACCATCGTCAATGCGACGATATCGGAACCAGAAAGCTTCCCCGTTGGATGGAGCAGTATGCCGGCAAAAAATTGAACTTCAAATTCACCAGCGGAACGGAATTCCCCGAGGATTTCACCCAATACAAACTGGTTGTCCACTGCGGCGGCTGCATGCTCAATGAACGGGAAATGAAGTACCGTCTGCAATGTGCCGAAGATCAGGAGATTGCCATCACGAATTACGGGATCCTCATCGCCTATATGCAGGGCATCCTACAACGGTGTATCGCACCTTTCCCTGATTTTCACGCGTAACAAAATACGGCCGATTCGATTCTCCGTCGAATGGCCCTTTTTTTCGTCATTTTTCTCTGTCAAGTTATGTCGATTTCGGTATGACTTTGTTGAGCGAAACGTTTCCCAATCCATTTTCTTCTTTGATATAATGAGATAGAAATTTTGAAAATGCTGTAGATTTGTAGCGAGGAAGGTAAAAAATGGGACTATATTTTCAAAATGACAATGACCAATTTTATAATGTCTTCTTTAAAAACAACGTTTCAATCATGCTCATTATCGATTACGAAACATTAGAGATCGTAGATGCCAACTACGCTGCATGCACATTTTACAAGTACAGCTATCAGGAAATTCTGGAGTTAAAATTTACCGATCTGAGCACAATAAAGGCGGATCAGGTTTACACACAGATCAACTTGGCGGCTTCCCACGTAAAAAACAGCTTCGCGTTCAAGCATCGAATTTCATCCGGAGAAATTAAAAATGTCAGAGTCAATACAGGTCTTATCACAATCAACAACATGAATTACATACACGCGATCGTTTTTGACGTAACGGATAACGAGGACGCGTTAAAACCTATCTCTCAAATGCAGGTTATTCTGGACAATCTGCCCTTTGTGGCCTGGTTTAAGGATCTCCAGGGCAGATACATGTCCGTGAATAAATCCTTTGAAGATCAATACGGCTGTCTGAAGGAAAACGTCGTCGGGAAGTTTGATTTCGAAATTTTCTCCAAGGCACAGGCGGACACCTTCCTGTTCGGTGATATCGACATCATCACGAACCGAAAAAAAGTACATTTCGAGGAGAAAAACGAAAACGGCAGGTGGAATGAAGTCTTTAAGAGCCCTGTGTTCAATGATTTCGGAAATATCATAGGCACCACGGGCATCTCCAGAGATATTACGCAGAAAAAACTGCAGGAGAAAGCGCTGCACGATGCGGAACGCAGAGAAATGCAGCTTCTCCAGGAAACCATTGAGCTGAAGGATAATTTCATCACCATGATCACCCATGAGTTCAAGACGCCCATCGCGATTATCAATGCGGCGATCCAGACCATGGAAATCGTCTGCAGGGATGATATCACCGCAAAGATGAGAAACTATCTCGGTAAAGTCAAGCAGAACTCTCTCCGGCAGCAGAGACTGGTGGACAATCTTCTGGACATCACAAGGCTGAAAGCCGGCCGGATGAAGTCGAACTTCAAAAACGTCGAAATCATAACCCTTACAAAAGAAATCGTGGATTCCGTAAAGCTTTACGCCGATCAGAAATCCCTGCGGCTGACCTTTCAATCTTCTTGTGACCGTGTTGTAGTCTCAACCGATATCGATAAATATGAGAGGATTTTATTGAATCTCCTTTCCAATGCCATCAAGTTCACTCCTCCGGAAAGAAGCATCAACGTAATTCTATATAAACAGGGGTCTCATTTAAAAGTCGATATCAAGGACAGAGGCATCGGCATACCGGAAGATAAAAAGGTCATTATATTTGAACGGTTCGGTCAGGCTGATACCTCTCTGACGCGTCAAGCAGAGGGTACGGGGATCGGTCTGTATTTGGTAAAGCTGTTAGTTGAAAGTTTAGGCGGAAATATCAATGTAACCAGCGAGGAGGGCTATGGTTCCACCTTCTCCATAACGCTTCCCATACAGCAGGATGATTCGCAGAATTCCCAAAAGATCAACGGCAGTAAAATCCTGCAGGCCACGAATCTGGAATTTTCGGATATTATACTGTAATCTGCATATACTATTGTTCATGAACCATAAGGAACAATACCGGAGGAAAGTATGGAAGATTTATATCTGGAAACAAAAAACAAAAAAACAAATCCTGACGATGACAGCGAAGCGGCCATCCGTCAGGATTTCATTGATATGCCTGTTACAGGCATTGTAGGCGACGGCGTTGATCAGATGGAAAACGGCTTTGAGTTTTCTCAATCTGAAATTATCGACTTCTCACAGGGTGTCGATTCCCGTCTGGATTAAAATAAATCAATCAATGGAAAGCCTCTTTCGAATCGATTAGATCGATCCTGAGCTGATCCATCGGCGCTGTATATCCGTCATACCAATCTTTTTTCATCGATAGATCGGTCAAGGCATGATGATCCATGATACAGCGGTTGAACTGGTCCATAAGGATCAACCGCAATTGCGGATTGGTACATTCGGAAAGCGCAAATGTCAGTCCGAGCAAACCAAACTTGGAATCTTTTAACATATCATAAACGATATCCTTATCGCTTAGAGCAACATTTTTGCCCTTCAGCATGTCGCGTAAACCCATTTTGTACCTCCTACTGCATTTTACCCTGTGCTGCTATAAACTTCTGCATCTGCTCAATATTTTCCCTTTTGAAATTCATGGACTCCTTCATAAATTCTTTTAATTCATTATCCTCTACCATGGTGATCGTCGTCTGGAGCTTCTTATAGCCGGTGATTTCGCTTCTCAGCAGTTCGTGCAGTTCCAGCGCTTCGTGAGGAGCCAAAGATTTTTCTTTTTGCGTCATGATTCAAACCTTTCTCCTTTAGCAATAATTTTCGAATATGTGATAATAGTATTATCTGCGCTTTTTGTCGAACTATTCTTCGTCCTCTTCAAGCTGACGTTCCAGTTTTTCCAATCTTTTTTTTGATGTATTTAAATAAGCAAAATGAACGGCCAAAAATAGGATCATCATTACAATGAATAACGATATTATGACATAAACGATTTTCCAGAGTTCAAATTGGAAAAGCATATAGTTCCTTATCCCTACCACTACCGAGAAAATTAATGCTGCCGATACGTAGAGCACCGCCGTCCGCTTGATTTTGGAATTCATTTCCGTATACACATTCCCCTGCCTGATATCCAGGATCAGTCTCAGCACGCATCCCGTCATCAGCGTGATAAATTCCGGCCCGTAATAGGAAAAGCCCCTATTCAGGAACAACGTCTGTATCACATGGGAAACGCAAAGCATGATCATCATCACGGCACATACGATGCTGCCGTTTTTAAGACTTTGCCGCTCCTGTCTTTCATCAACGATCTTTTTTCTACCTATTTTCAGTTTCGCTGTCCTCCCAAAATAAATCATCCAGTGTTTTATCCAATGCCTTGCATATTGCAAGGCATAAATTCAAAAGTCGGAGTAACACGACAGACCATTGGTATGATTGAAGCGGGAAATTACAACCCTACATTGTACTCCGACGGCTCTCCGCTAACCTTCTCTGATCTATTTGTACAGCTTCTTTTTGTAATAGCCGTCCGCCAGATAGATCGCCCCCAATGGATTATGTGCAAGAACCCTGTCTTTCACGGCAAATACGGTGACCGGTGCTTCCGAATACTTGATAAAAAGGGAATCATGACCGACGCAAAGTCCGACCACTATGTTCAGCTCTGTTCCCTCCTCATTGAGCAGCACCGCCTGTCCCACGGGATTGCACATGGGTTCATAGGTTCCGGGTCTGATTTTCTGACATTCCTCTATCCCCATAAATTCCTTCGGAGTGCTTCCGTTTTTACAAATCACGGAATGAACTTCAAATCCGTTATGCTCAAGCACTTTGCTCAAAACCCCGGCTTCTTTCGCCAAGCCCAGGCAGAAAGCAAGACCCAGTTTTTTAAAGCCACATCTTTGCGCAAAGTCCATGGTTTCCTCCACCCTGGTTTTCTCACAATATCCTTCCGCCTCTACCAGTGCGGCTTGATAAGCGAGCTTGCTCGTTAACTCGTCCTTATAAAATTCCCTGATTTCAGACTGATCTTCACCACAAGGGCAATTCCCGGGCTTATTTTCAAAGTTTCCGGAACTGCAGCTATGTATTTTACATTGCGAACATGTGTACATTATTTCCTACCTCACCTTTCGTGTTTTTCTGTTCTTATTATATTCAATCGATGGGACATGCGTCAACGAATCATTTCCCGTTTATGTATTTTTTCTATCGAATTTCTTCCCTATATTGACAGAAGTCGACAGAAAGAATATTATATATATGGTATCCAATCTGGCGAATGCCTCAACATATTGTATTTTTTCGTATTTCTATTCATAATAATTTTGGAGGTAATGTATCGTGCTGAAACAAATCATTAAACGTGACCGTTCCATCGTTCTGTTCAAAAAAGAAAAAATCGTATTAGCAATATTTAAAGCAGCGAAAGCTGTTGGTGGAAATGATTTTTCAACCTCTGAAAAGCTGGCGGAAGAAGCCATAAAAATGGCGGAAGAGCGTTATCCGGATGGCATAGCCGATGTAGAAGGCATTCAGGATATCGTTGAAAAAGTTTTAATCGAAAACGGACATGCAAAAACAGCGAAAGCTTATATCTTATATCGTGAAAAAAGACGTTCCGCACGTGAATCAAATGCTCTGATCGGAGCGACCATCAATATGTTCACCGAATACCTCAATGATTCGGACTGGCAGGTCAATGAAAATGCCAATACACAGAAATCCATCAATGGGCTGAATAATTATGTTCGAGAAGCATTTACCCAAAATTACTGGCTCCATGAAATCTACTGCGATGAGATCAGAGAAGCTCATCTTTCCGGAGATATTCATATTCACGACCTTGGATTTTTCGGGCCGTACTGTGCCGGCTGGGATCTGAGACAGATCTTAATGAACGGCTTCGGCGGTGTGCCCGGCAAGGTGGAATCCAAGGCGCCGAAGCACCTTCGCACATTTTTGGGTCAAATCGTGAATTCAACCTTTACAACACAGGGAGAAACTGCCGGCGCTCAGGCCTGGTCCTCCTTTGATACCTATTGTGCACCGTTTATCCATTACGATAAGCTGGATTACAGAACCGTGAAGCAGGCGCTTCAGGAATTTATTTTTAATTTAAATGTACCGACGCGTGTCGGATTCCAATGCCCTTTCTCCAATTTAACCTTTGATCTCGTACCGCCGAGCACTTTGAGAAATGAATATGCAATATTAGGCGGCCAACTCATGGATCAAACCTACGGAGAGTTCCAGAAGGAAATGGATCTATTCAATACGGCTTTCTGCGACGTTATGATGGAAGGAGATGCCAAAGGAAGAGTGTTCACCTTCCCGATCCCAACCATTAACGTGACCAAGGACTTTGACTGGGACAGCCCGGTCATTGAGAAGATCATGGAAATCACCTGTAAATACGGTGTGCCGTATTTTTCAAATTATATCAATTCGGATCTTTCACCGGAGGATGCCCTTTCCATGTGTTGCCGTCTCAGACTGGATACCACTGAGCTCCGAAAACGCGGAGGCGGACTTTTCGGTTCCAATCCGTTGACCGGCTCCATCGGTGTGGTCACCGTCAATCTGCCGAGACTGGCTTATATTTCAACCAGCGAATCGGAATTCCAGACCAGACTGTGGCAGCAGATGAATACAGCAAGAAACAGCCTGGAAACCAAACGCAAGGTGATCGAAGAACAAACCACGAAAGGTTTATATCCTTATTCAGCAAATTATTTAAAGGGAATCAAAGAGCGAACCGATTGTTATTGGTTCAATCATTTCAATACCATCGGCCTCATCGGCATGAATGAGGCGTGCCAGAATCTTCTCGGCCCTGATCAGGATTTGACAACCTCCGAAGGTCAGAAGTTTGCCATCCGAACGCTCTCTTATATGAGAGACGTGATCAAAGATATCCAGGAGGAAACCGGAAATTATTACAACCTGGAAGCAACACCTGCGGAAGGCACGAGTTTTCGACTTGCACAAAAGGACAGAAAGAAATATCCGGATATTATTACTGCCGGTGATAAATCGCCATATTATACCAACTCCTCACAGCTTCCGGTAGGCTTTACCGACGATATTTTCGAAACCCTGGATCTGCAGGATGAACTCCAGTCCCTCTATACGGGCGGAACGGTGCTTCATTTGTATCTGGGAGAAGAAATCAAGGATATCAATGCGGCAAAACGGCTGATCCAAAAGGCATTCACCAATTACAAGCTGCCGTACATCTCCCTGACCCCTACCTTCTCCATCTGCAACAGTCATGGCTACCTTTCGGGCGAACATTATTCCTGCCCGGAATGCGGCGATGCCACAGAAGTATGGAGCCGTGTCGTCGGGTACTTAAGGCCGGTCCAGAATTTCAACCGGGGCAAACGAGAAGAGTATAACGAACGTCTTAAATATGTAATGAAGGACTGATACGATGAATATTTCCGGCATCATTAAGAGTTCCTTAATTGATTATCCCGGCTTGGTCTCCTGCGTGCTGTTTGTACCGGGCTGCAATTATACCTGTTTTTATTGTCACAACCGCTCCCTGATCGACGGCAGTCATATTCTTATGACGCCTCAATCGGTCTCGGAGTTTCTGCAAAAACGTGCAGGCCTGCTGGACGGTGTGGTGATTTCCGGTGGAGAACCGACGCTGCAGAACGATTTGATTCCTTTTATGCAGATGCTGCGAGCCCTTGGTTATCAGATCAAACTCGATACCAATGGCTCTCATCCCGAGATAATCGAAGAGATCATCAAGCTTAGGTTATGCGATTATATTGCCGTAGATTACAAGGCACCTGCAGAGCAGTATCCCGAGATCTGCGGATATGGAACCGATGCAGGTCAGGTGATCGAGACGATCCGGCTGCTTTCAGAAAGCGAGGTTCCCTTTGAAGTGAGGACCACCGTAATTCCGCAGCTGGGGAGCAACGAGCTCATCATGATGGCAAAGGAGCTCCCGACCGTTCCCCGCTATGTTCTGAATCGTTACAAGGTTCCCGATAAATATTTACCGCAGGATGAAGAAAGAATCAGAGCAGTGCCCTATTCACCGGAGGAAATACAGTCGCTGGCGGACGGTGTGACCGACTGGCAGCCAAATATTACATTATAAATCATTCGCTTATCTTCAGAGACCGTTCATGCGGTCTCTTTTCATGTTCCATTGACCTAGTGGATTCGACGAAATATTGAGTTCCATCCCTCTTTTGTCATTCTTTTTATAATTTTCAGATTATTTTATATTCATTAAAAAATATGCGATAATGCCTGAATTTAAACGGGAACCGCAGATTGCAGAATCCTCAGTGCCGGTCATAGTGTTATTTTTTTGAATTGGTAGTCCTTAATTGGCATTAAGGAATCTCTTTCGCGGACGATACTAATTCCAACAGAATAATATGCTTATTTCAACAATATCTGTCATATTTTGTCAGATATTGTTGTTATAGTTATATATATTCAGTTGCAAGAAAGGGCAGGTGGTTTGAATATGAATTGGTACTAGCGTAAAAATTTAAACGTCAAGCATGACAAAAATCCGTTACAACTTTTATTTAAATCTAATTATTAGTGCATCAACAAGGAGGATAACGAAATCTATGTTTAAAAATCTAAAAATCAGAAAAAAACTGATATTCAGTTTCATACTGGTATCGGTTCTATGTGCTTCCATGGGGCTCTTCGCCAGTTACAATTTAAAGGCACTGGAAAACTCCGACACCGAATTATATGAGAATATAACAGTACCTTTAAAACTAATTGGAGAAATATCCACAATCTTTGAACAATCAAGAGTGAAAGTAATTGAAGCGATCAATGCTCAGACCCCTGACGAAATTCAAGTAAAAACCGATGAAATACAGGCAATGAGAAATAACGTGAGCGAACTGTTGGAACAATTTGAAGCGGTCGAAATAACCGAGGACATGGCAGTCGCGCAAGCTAAATTTGCTGAATCCAGAAAAGCTTACGGTGCAGGCCTTGATAAAATTGTCGCGCTTACAAAAGAGAATAAAGATGCCGAGGCCCTTGCCATGACAGCCGCAGATGGTGAACTGACAAAAGCCGCAGCTTTAGAACAAGAAGCAATCAAAGAAATAATGGCCCTCCAAATTGAAGAAGCTGAAGCAAAAGCGGATGCCAATACTGCTGCTGCCAATCGGACCATAATCCTGACATTGATCATAGCAGCCGTAGTCATCGTCCTGTCTATGATCATCGGCTTCTATATTTCCGGGCTCATTACCAAGCCTTTGAGCAAGGTGGTACATATGCTGGAAGAGATGAGCAAGGGCCATCTCAAAGAAAGATTGAACATCAATACGAAAGATGAGATCGGTATGATGGCAAACACTATGGATTCCTTTGCCGATGAGCTGCAAACCAATGTGATCGGCGTTATGAACCAGATATCACTCGGAGATGTGAGTGCCGTTATTGTTGCGAAAGACGGTCAGGACGAAATATCTCCATCCTTAAAGAAAACACTGGATACCATCAAAGGTCTAAACAATGAAATCGATCTGCATATCAAAGCGATTACGGAAGGAAAGCTGGATACCAGAGCCAATGCAGAGCTTTATTCCGGCACCTGGAAGGATCTGATCCTTGGTATCAACGGACTGATCGATGCGTTCGTAGGTCCGATCAACGTCACTGCCGAGTATGTGGAAAGAATCAGCAAAGGAAACATCCCGCCGAAAATTACGGATACTTATCTCGGCGATTTCAATGAAATCAAAATCAACCTCAATAACTGCATCGACGTAATGGATGGATTGATCAATGAGACATCCAAGCTAGCAACGTCAATTCAAGAAGGCAAATTGGATCAACGCGGCAACTCCGGCGAGTTCAACGGGAGCTGGGGCGATCTGATTACAGGCGTCAACGGCTTGATCGACGCTTTTGTTGCCCCGATCAACATCATGGCGGAATACATGGAACGTATTGGAAGAGGAGATATCCCGCCTGTGATCACCGACACTTATTACGGCGATTTCAATGACATCAAAAACAGCATCAATTCCTGTATCGGAGGTCTCGACGGCTTGGTCGAAGGCAAGAATGTCCTTGAGTCCATGAGCCAGAATGACTATACCAACAAAATATCAGGAGGCTATTTAGGAATTTATGCGGACATAGCGGAATCGATCAATCTTGTGGCTGACAGAATCAACCATACCATTGAAATCCTGAACAATATCTCCTTGGGCGATTTTAAGGATCTCAGCGGCTTGAAGGCAATCGGCAAAAGAAGTGAAAATGACAGCCTGATGCCTACTTTGACCAAAACGATTGAAAACATAAAATCCCTTGTGGAAGAAACAACAATCCTTGCAAATGCAGCAATAGAAGGAAAACTTACAACGCGGGGCGACATTGCGAAGTTCCAGGGAGAATACGCTAAGGTCGTCGAAGGCATCAACAGTACCCTCAATGCAGTGATCGAGCCGGTAACAGAGGCTACTTCTGTTTTGAAAGAAATGGCGGGCGGAAATCTGCATGTGACCATGGCGGGTGATTATCGCGGAGACCATGCGGAATTGAAGAAATCGGTCAATACTACAATAGAAAATCTGCAGATCTATGTAAGCGATATCTCTCATGTACTGTCTGAAATCGGCGATGGGAATCTCAACCTTTCCGTTACTGCAAATTACATGGGTGATTTCGTGGAAATCAAAAATTCTTTGAACGATATCATCCTGACCTTGAATCAGATCCTTGGGAATATCAACGAAGCAGCGGAACAGGTATCCTCCGGATCCAGACAAGTATCCGACGGAAGCCAGGCTCTGTCACAAGGCTCCACAGAGCAGGCGAGCTCCATCGAAGAACTGACCGCTTCCATAACTGAAATTGCTTCTCAGACCAAGCAGAATGCTTTGAACGCAAATCAGGCCAGCGAGCTTGCCTCTGATGCCAAAGATAATGCGGTCAAGGGCAATGACCAAATGAAGGAAATGCTCAATTCCATGTTGGAAATCAACGATTCCTCAGCGAATATTTCAAAGATCATCAAGGTCATTGACGACATCGCATTCCAAACCAACATCCTGGCCCTCAATGCAGCGGTAGAGGCTGCCAGAGCCGGTCAGCACGGCAAGGGCTTTGCAGTGGTTGCGGAAGAGGTACGAAACCTGGCAGCAAGAAGCGCAGATGCGGCAAAAGAAACCACCGACCTCATTGAAGGCTCCATCAACAAAGTAAAGGCTGGTACAAAGATTGCCAACGATACCGCTTCTGCCCTGACGGAAATCGTCTCCGGAATCGAAAAGTCTGCCAACCTGGTAAAGGATATTGCAACGGCTTCCAATGAACAGGCTTCCGGTATCGCCCAGGTCAACAAGGGCCTTGAACAGGTTTCCCAGGTTGTCCAGAATAATTCAGCAACTGCAGAGGAAAGCGCTGCTGCCAGCGAAGAACTCTCCAGCCAGTCAGAGCTTCTTAAGGAGATGGTCGGAAAGTTCAAGCTGAATGCCGTGAAGGCCTCGTCGGGAACACTTTATCTCGGGGACGGCCGGGATAATCGAAACGACTCAGTGACCTTTTCCTCCGGTTCTCCAAGAATCACTCTTGGAAATGAGGAGTATGATAAATATTAATATTACTCCATCTTTGTGTTGATCTGACTTCCCTAGAAGACACCCCGAAGGGCTTCCGCCTTTCGGGGTGGTCTATTTTGAAAAATTGGGGACTTATTCGTTTAAATCCTTGAGACGACGATCTCTCCGCCCAGGATCGTCGTCAGAACCTCGATATCCTTTATGCTTTCCGGCTCCACTTCGAAAGGATCTTCCGAAAGGATGACCATGTCTGCCAGTTTGCCTTCACTTAATGTTCCTTTATCCTTCTCTTCAAAGGTGGCGTATGCCCCGCCCTTTGTATATAGCTCCAGCGCCTCATATACGGATAACTTTTCCTCAGGCATCCATCCGTTTTGCGGCAAGCCGTCCCTTCCTTTTCTTGTTACTGCCGCATATACCCCATACATGGGATTCAGGCTTTCCACCGGTGCATCGGTTCCGCCCGCAAGTGGAATTCCTGCCTCCAGCATGGTCTTCCAGGCGTAGCTGGTTTTCGCCCTTTCCCTGCCGACCCGACTTTCAGCCATGTTCCAGTCGGAGGAGACGAACACGGGCTGGATATCTGCCATGATGCCGAGGGCCGCCATTCTGCCGATCAACCCGGGATTGGTGATCTGGACGTGATTGATCCGATGGCGGTGCTCGCGCGGACTATCCTTCACAGCCTTTTCAATGGCATCAATGCCGGCTTGGATCGCCGCATCCCCGATTGCGTGAAGGGAAAGCTGCAAGCCGTGCTCATGAGCGATGGAAACCAATCCGTTCAGCTCCTCCTGTGAATAGGACAGATGTCCCCTGTTTCCCGGATCGTCGCTGTAGTCTTCGTACAATGCAGCGGTTCTGGCACCCAGAGATCCGTCCAAAAGCAGCTTGACCGGTCCTAAGCGAAAGAGATGATCTCCCTCAAAAGGCCGGAACCGTTTCTTCAAAAACTCCGTCAGGAGTCTTCGATCCGGCAGGTACAGCTGTGCGTTGATGCGAGCCTTGAGCTTCCCTTCCTCCCTGAGATCGGAATATGCCTCGATCATATCGTCAAAGCGGATGCCGTCATGCAGGTCGCTGGTCTGCAGTGAGGTCACTCCAAAGCTAAGCGCTTCTTCGATTCCGGCATAGAGATCATTTTTTATCTGTTCCACGGTTGGCCCCGGGATCCGGTCATAAACCCACCCGATGGCATTCTCCCGGAATACACCGTTGATGTTTCCATTTCTGTCTTTATCCAAAACGCCCCCGGGAATAAAAGTATCATTAGACGCGCCGACTATTTTTATCGCTGCCGAATTCATCGCGCCGATATGATGGCACGTTCTGATCAGTATGATGGGGTTTTCCTGGGATATTTTATCCAGATCGTCTCTGGTAGGAAAGGTTTCTTCTATGAAATTATTCTGATCCCAACCCCATCCGTAAATCCAGTCTCCGGATTTTTTTTCGGTCCGGATCATATACCTTCTTGTCATCTCAATGACGTCCTTGATGGACGCTGCCGTTCTAAGGTCCGCGCTGTTTCTGTTCGCTCCGTGCACCTGAAGATGAAGATGGCTGTCATTGAACCCCGGAAAAACCGACTTCCCCTTCAAATCAATTTTCAGCGTGCCGGGTCCGCCCATCGTTTTGATCTCCGCGTTGCTGCCGAGTTTTACGATTCTATCCTTTGAGACTGCGATTGCATCAAAGCTTCTGCCGTCCATTGTATAAATCTTACCGTTGGTAAGCAGGAATGTGATCTCCATAACGGTTCTCCTTTCCTTCGGTGCTTGTATATACCCTGTTTTATGATATTCAATCTCTGGACAAAATTTTCTTCAATTGCTCGTTTCCCGTTATTTCTTCAATGGATTGGACGCCGAATTGTTTCAGGATTTTTACCACGTTGAGATTGTCGAAAGGAGTCAGGATCAGCGAGTCCTCTCCGAACTCATTGACCAGCTCGGTCGCTTTCCATGGTTCAATATTGGTCCGCGGTCCGCCGACGCAGCCACCCTTGCAGCCCATGCCTTCCATAAAATTGGCGGCGTCTTTTCCTCCTTTTTGAAGGGCATCCAGCCGTTCTTTGCATTCCTTCACTCCATGAACCTTCTGTGATTTCAGTTTGATCACTCTGGCAGGGTCCAGCCGGTTGACAACCATTTTTACAGAGAAGCTGACTCCTCCGGTTCTTGCATAGACCCTGCCTCCCAGTGATGCCTGATCCTTTTCCACGGGCTGCAGCTTTTCCAGATCGATGTCCAGCGTATGAAAGATTTCCCGAAGCTCACAGAAATTAACGACATAATCCACGGCTCCCTTCAGCTCCCCTTCCACGGCTTCCGATTTTTTTGCGATGCAGGGTGCGAAAAAAACAACCTTTGCCTTGGGATACAGCTTCTTCAATATCCTGCCCGATGCAATCATGGGGGAAACGGACGGTGACAGATGCTCATAAATCTCCGGATAGTTTTTCCGGATCAGATTGAACCAGATCGGGCAGCAGCAGCTTGTCAGGAAAAAATCTTCCTCCCGCCTGACCAGACGATTGAACTCAAAGGCTTCCTTTATCGTCAGGATGTCGGCGAACAACGCCACCTCGATCATATCGGCAAATCCCATTTCCAGAAACGCGGCTCTCAGCTTTCCCATGCTTACGGACTCACCGAATTGTCCTGCAATTGCCGGCGCCACCACTGCATAAACAGGCGTGTCCTTCTTTCTGAGCAGCTCAATGACAGGCAGAAATTCCATCTTTTCGGAAAGGGCTCCAAAATCACAATTGTCCGTACAGAAGCCGCATTCGATGCAGTCTTCCTGCTCGCTTTCATTGCTTCTGCCTTCATCTGCACCCTGTCTGTGATACAGCGGACTTTCATATTTCCCGAGGGTATCACACTGACAGCTCTGGTTGCCGCAATACTCGCAGGGGCCTTCGATCCTGGACACGATTGGCCGATTGATCTCCCTGCTGTTCCGGATCATATCCAATTCCTCATCAAACCGTTCCCTCCCGTTGGGGTTCAATCCCATGGCAAGGCGGATGTGATCCCTAATAAACGGAAGCTCCTGCTCATTGAAATCATATTTGACTTGTATCTCCCGAGCCAACTCCTCAAGGTCGGAAATTTGATTTAAATTCCCGTTCCAGTATCGTCTGACCAGCTCGCTGAAAATGTGCATTCTTTTTTCATTGAAGTTTCGGTACGATTCTTTCATTTCTCTGCTCTCCTGCATCCCTTTTGATACGGCTTTTTCGCCGGCATTTTCTCTACTCTCTATTTTGTTTCCAAAGCGGAGTTTGATTCATATATTATATTTAGCATCAAATAGCCGGGTCTCCGGTTATTCCGATTATTTTTGGGAAGCGAGGAGAATTTTATGTTTGAATCTTTCACGAATGGTCAATTTCTGTTTCGATCCATGACGCTGACGGGTCAAGGTCAAGTCACAGCCGTCCCGGATATGGCCGTCATCCGGCTGGGCGTTCAGCTGACCGGAAGCGATCTGGCGTCAGTCCAGTCGCAAAACGCGCGGTTAAGCCAGGCGGTCCTTGATGACCTTCAACCGATGGGGATCACTGATATCAAGACCTTTCAATATTCCATCGACAAATATTACGAATATGACAACGGAACTCCCATCGACCGGGGATTCACCGTTCGAAATATCCTGGAGATCAAAACAAGAGATACGGATCTGCTCGGGGCCATCATTGATACGGCAGTGAACGCCGGCGCCAACGTGGTGGATCTGATCTCCTTCGAGGTGTCCAATCCGGAATACTATTATCAGCGCGCTTTAAATCTGGCCGTAATGGACGCCATTGAAAAAGCGAAATCGATCTCAAACAATCTGGGAACCCAGGTTGAACCGATTCCGATCAATATTACCGAATCCAGCTCCATGCCCAGACCGGCGCAGCCCTTTCAGCGGGAACTGGCCGCCACACCCATCGTTCCGGGTAATGTAACCATTGAAGCAAACATATCCGCCGAATTCGTCTACTAACTCAGAGAAAAATCTGTTTTGTCGCGATGCTGTTGTTGAATGCACGGTCATGCTCCACAAATATCATGGTGGGCTTATGGTTCAGCAGCAGCTCTTCAATTTGCATCCTTGAGATGACATCGACGAAGTTGAGCGGTTCATCCTTCTGCCCCTCGCTGTATTTCGTCATAGAGTATGGCCAGATCCTGCGCTTCCATGAGCCTGCTGCTATGATAGGTCTTTGGCTTGATCGCCAGACTGTCTGCCGTTTCGATGTCTTTCAGGAGTATCATTTTCGCCGCCTGATGACCGATATGTCCCTTATCCGGCTTCAGGCCGGATAACTTGGTCCCGTTTTTCGTTTTCCGCCAGCTCAAAACGGTCCTGCAGCTCCTTGTTCTGCTGCCATGTTGAAAAATTTCCTCTCTGGATCTCGATATGATTCCTGTTGATGGAGAGGATATGATCCACGCACTGGTCCAAAAATGCCCGGTCATGGGAAACAAGGATAAATCCTTTTTTCGAATTCAGATATTGACCGACCTTTTCCCTCGCATTCATTTCAAGATGGTTGGTCGGTTCGTCGATGAGGAGAAAATTGCTTTCCTTCAGAAATAAAGCTGCCAGAAGCACCTTTGTCTGCTCGCCGTTGCTCAGTGTTGCAAAAGGCCTGTAAAGTACCTCTTCCTCCACCTCCAGCAGGGATAATTCCCGCTTCAGTTTCCAATGCTCATACTGGGGCACCGCCTGTTCGTAGCTGGTGTCATAGCCGAAGGTTAAATTATTTATATTGATCAATGACATCAAATCACTTCCTTTCGTGCATTAAAAAAGCCGCAAGAAAATTCTTTTCCTGCAACTCGAAGCAACGAGCGATAACGATTATGGATGATTCCTTTTTTTTTATATTTTAGGTTCGTATGATCTGTCAAGTTACAAACTTTTTACAAAAAAATTGGTTGGTTCAAAATCCTTAAATGGTTGGATACAAAGCAGACAAAAGCTGATATATTTTAGTACAAGACGATGAAAATCAGCAACGTTAAAGATTTGCCTTTTTGCCACAGCTTTAGCTGTAGCGGCAAAACGGACAGCAGCACAAGCGAAGCTTGGGCTGGAGTTCCGGAACGGAACGTTGCGATTTTCCAGCCTAAATTCTGTCGGCGATTCTAACGAATCGGACAGAATGTTAAAGTGAGGATACAAATATGAAATTAAATGATTTTAAACTGGAAGTTTTCTTTGGAAAGTATGAATTTACCGCTCCTTATCTGCTGACTCAGTCGGACTGCGAATCCATGGAGGTTGGAGAGCTGCTCCAATACGAACCGGGCTCCGAGGAAAAACTGATGCGCAGCTGGCTGGGTTATACGGAAGTTCCCGGGAATCCGGAGCTCCGAAGCCTGGTCTCCGGTCTTTACAAAAATATCAAGGACGACGAGATCCTGATGCATACCGGTGCTCAGGAGGCCATCTTTGATTATATGAATGTGATGCTGGAAAAGGACGATCATGTGATCTGTATGTTTCCTGTCTACCAATCTCTGTATGAGGTTGGCAATTCCGTTGGCTGTGAAGTATCCCCCTGGAATCTGAAGCACACCGAACAGGGCTGGAGCATTGATTTTGATGAGCTGGAGGCTTTGATCCGTCCGAATACAAAGCTCATCGCCGTCAATACGCCAAACAACCCAACGGGCTATACCTTCAGCGAGGAGGAACTGAAACGCCTGTGCAGCATCGCGGAAAAGAACGGCATCTACCTTTTTTCCGATGAAGTTTACCGGGGCCTGGATCTGGATGGCAAAGCCAAGCCATGTGCCGCCGATCTCTACGACAAAGCCGTATCCCTTGGGGTGCTCTCAAAAGCCTATGGCCTGCCGGGGCTGAGAATCGGCTGGGTCGCCACCCGGGATAAGGAAATACTAGGCAAGATGACGAAATTCAAGCATTATCTCAGCATCGGCAACAGCGGACCTTCCGAGATCCTCTCCATCGTCGCGCTGAAGCACAGTGACAAACTGCTTCAAAGAAGCCTCGCTATCATTCAAGGCAATCTGAAATTGGCGGATCCGTTCTTTGCCCGATATGAACACCTTTTCCAGAACAACCGCCCTGCGTCAGGTCCCATCGCGTTCCATAAAATAAAAATCGATCAGTCCGTCGAGGATTTTTGCGAGGATCTGGTCCAGAAGTCAGGCGTACTGCTGCTTCCGGCGAGCATCTACAGCTACAAGGGACCGTTCTTCCGAATGGGATATGGCCGCAAATCCTTTGAGCAGTGCCTGAATATTTTCGAACAGTATCTCATCGACCGGAAAATGGTGTAAAATAGAGAAAAGCAGGTGATTGATTTGAAAACTTTATTGCTTAAAAAAAAGGAAGTAATGTCATTGCTGGATATGAACGGTGTGATCGCTTCTGTGGAAGAGGGTTACAGAGCCTACTGCAGCGGTCAGGTGATCCAGCCGGACATCGTTTCCATAGAGATTCCCGAATCCAACGGAGAAATGGATGTCAAGGCGGGTTATTCACAAAGCACGCGGATGATCTCGGTCAAATGTGCTTCCGGATTTTATGATAATCAGAAGAAAACAGACTTGCCCAACAGTCTGAGCACGGTGCTGCTGTTTGACGGCAGTACCGGAGCCCTTCTCTGCATCATGGACGGGAGCCTGATCACAGGATACCGCACCGGTGCGGCCGGAGCCGCGTCAGCCAAATTGCTGGCCAGAAAGGATTCCAAAACCGTCGGTGTCATTGGAACGGGAGAGCAGGCCAGGATGCAGATCCGTGCATTAAAGGCCGTATTTGATATCGAAAATATCCATGTTTGGGGAAGGTCTGCGGATCAGTTGTACCTTTACTGCCGGGAAATGGGAGCGGAAACAAAATGTGCAGTGAAGTCCTGCGAAACGCCGGAAGCGGCGGTAAGGGATGCGGATATCCTCATAACGACTACACCGGGAAAAACGCCGCTGATCAAAAAGGAATGGGTCCGCCCCGGCACTCATATCATTGCAGTCGGTGCAGATATGGAGGGCAAGCAGGAGCTGGATGCCGCCTTATTTGAGGGCGCAAAAATCGTCGTCGATCACCGGAATCAATGCATGAGCCGCGGTGAAACACAGAATCCGTTAAAGCAAGGCGTCATCAAGGAGGAAGAGATCCACTGCGAGATCGGTCAGATCCTGCTGGGCCAAAAGCCCGGACGGGAAAACGACCGTGAAATCACCATCTTCGACACCACGGGAATGGCTGTGCAGGACAACGTGACCGCGGTGCAAATTTATGAGCAGGCTCTTGCTTTAAAGCTTGGCACGTATTATGATTTTATGGAATAGAATTTGATTTTCCATATTAATTTGAGGAGGGTTCCTATGAAATTTTATATTGTGGATGCTTTCACCGACACCCTATTCGGAGGTAATCCGGCAGGCGTGGTAATTCTTGAAAAGGGAGCGGCTTTCCCGAAAGAGGAAGTGATGCAGAAAACCGCAGCGGAGCTTCGTTATTCAGAGACTGCTTTTATCAGCCAAACGGGAGAAAAAGAGTTTCATATCCGTTACTTTACCCCTGCGGCAGAGGTGGATCTCTGCGGTCACGCCACCATCGGTTCCTTCTTTGCACTGGCAGATGCAGGTCTCGTCAAGTTTGGTTCCTCCTATGTCTGCCAAACGCTGGCTGGTCGTTTGAATATCGACCTTTCGAATGGTTCCGTCCTGATGGACATGGGCGTCCCCCAAGCCATCGGCAGGATCACCGAAAAGGCCGCGCTGCATGAACTGTATGCCATCATGGGGGTCCACGAAGAGAAACAGGGCGAGGTAACAGTCGGCGCGGCGGAAACAGTGCTGATCCCGGAAATGATCTCCACCGGACTGCCCGACATCATGCTGCCTGTCCGCAGCGAAGAAGAACTGGCTGCCATCGCACCGGATTTTCCGGCGCTCACAAAGCTTTCCGAACGATATGAAGTGGTCGGGGTACACGCCTTTACGGTGAATGGGTCGGACGGAGCAGTACACTGCAGAAACTTTGCACCCCTTTATGACATTGATGAGGAAGCGGCAACAGGAACCTCAAACGGGGCGCTGACCTATTACTTATATAAAAACGGACTCCTCCGCCCCGGAACGGATAACCTGTTTATCCAGGGCGAGGCCATGGATCGGCCGTCAAAGATCACGAGCAGGCTTACTGCCGACGGTGATAATGTAAAGATTCAGGTGGGCGGAAACGCAGTGATCCTGGCTTGCGGTGAAATCAATCTATGATTACCGTTGACTGGATGCCCGATAAGCTAAGCAAGGAGCCCGTATATAAACAGATCGTCAATTATATCAACCGAAAAATATCCGGCGGAGACTGGACCATCGGCAGCAAGCTGCCGTCCCAGCGTATTCTGGCGGAGAGTTTTGGCGTGAACCGAAGCACCGTTGTAAGAGCATTGGAGGAATTGTGCTCCTACGGGATCCTGGAGGGCACCACGGGGAAAGGCACTGTGGTCACCAGCAATACCTGGTCTGTGCTTATGTCCACCGCGCCCCCCGATTGGGGTAATTATCTGAGGGCCGGTACCTTTCAGGAAAATGTTCCGACGGTCCAGATGATCAACAAGCTGGAATTTGAAAGGGATATCATTCGTTTAGGTACAGGGGAATTGTCTCCGGATCTATTTCCTGCGGAAATGATGCGTGAGATACTGCAAAGACTGCCCGATCGCTTCCCTTCTCTCAATTATCTGGGGCCTTTAGGCTTGCCGGAATTGCGCCAGGCATTATCACTGCGTCTGAAAAAGCAGGGCATTGATGCCGATCCTTCCTGCATCCTGATCACCTCCGGTTCCCTCCAGGCCTTGCAGCTGATTTCCGTCTGCATGCTAAAGCCGGGATCCGTTGTTTATACAGAATCCCCATCCTATCTGAAATCTCTTCAGGTATTTCCGTCTGCCGGAATGAAGCTTTCGGGGGTCCCCATGGATCGAGAAGGGATCCTATACTGGAATATCGATCGTCAAACGGAGGACGCACTGCTGTATACGATTCCAACCTTTCACAATCCAACCGGCATCTTGATGTCTGAAGCAAGACGTCAGGAGCTTTTTCGGCTCTGCAGCAATCACCGTCTTCCGATTATTGAAGACAACGCATATGGGGAGCTGTGGCTGGAGGAAGAACCTCCGAAGCCGCTTAAGACAATGGATCGCCATGGCATGATCCTCTATCTCGGCACCATATCAAAGACGCTGGCGCCGGGACTGCGCATCGGCTGGCTTGTCGGTCCGGAATCGGTCGTGGAGCGGCTCGGCGATGTAAAAATGCAGGTGGATTACGGTGCAAGCTCCATCTCCCAATGGGCTTTAGCCGAGCTGTTTTCAAGCGGGCTTTATGATGAATATCTGGAAAATCTGAGGCAGAAGATAAAAGACCGCAGAGATTTTGCCCTTTCCCTTTTGAACAGGCATTTTAAGGATCTTGCCCAGTGGGATGTGCCCCGGGGAGGCTTTTACATCTGGCTGCGGCTCAACGGAAAAGTACCCGTAGACCAATTGTTCCATCTGATGCTGACGGAACGGGTCCTGATCAATCCGGGCAATATTTATGATTTCGGGAAAAATCATGCCATCCGGCTTTCCTACGCTTATGCAAGCGAAAAGGATCTGGCCGCCGGCATCGAAAAGCTGTCGGGCATGGTCCGCAGACTGCAGCAATAAAAAAAATCACTTGCGTGGGCTGATTTAAAAATCCTCTAATTTTGTGCCGCACTTGGGGCAGTAATTCACATCCAGTTTTATGCTTCTCAAAGTCACCTTCTGTTTCGGCCGGTAAGCACATAGGATGGAGCTTACTGATTTTTCATCAAAACCGACAAATACCTGATCCGGGCGGTTAAATTGCTCCTCGATGCAGGTACAGCTGAATTTCTTCATTTCATCGCCGCCCTTTCCATTCAAGGATATTATGTAATTTTTTTTCCGTAATTATTCTTAGTTTTTACCTGCAATCGCCTCAAGCGCCGATATGATTTCCTTTTCATTGCCTCGGGCCCTTCTTACATTGGATTCATCCAGTATTCTGCAGTGATGGAAGTAATAATTCTTTTGAAGCTTCCAGCCATGATAGCTGCACAGTGTGTTCCAGTATACCCGCAGTCCCTGCGGCGCGGCTGGATAATCCGAACCTTCCCCGACCTTTTCCGATACCTGAGTTAACAAACCCGGTTCCCGAACAAGTTTTTCAAATCCCTCAATATAATTACTCATAATTATTGCCTCCTATTTATTAAAATGAAAACGCTTCAACATGATTAGGGCTTACAGCAGCGCCTAATTATAATACTTATAGTAACTAAATAAGGTGCTTATGGATATACCATAAAACACCTATTTTTTCTCGGATAAAGCTTTAACTTTATTTATTTTTTCTGACAAGAAAGAAAATTCCAAGTCCGATCAGTACGACTGCCAGAAAGACATCCTTTGGGATCCACGGGATAAAGTCTTTCATAAGAACGAACGCACCGAACATGACCAGAATGGCGCCGAGCACAAGTGAGGTGCTTCTGCTGCTTTCCCTGCTGTCCCTTCCCTAATTCCGAAGCAATAATTTAATATAGAATAGATATGCGCCTTGTAATT
>CAZTEH010000059.1:0-24873 GCA_964612345.1 uncultured Oscillospiraceae bacterium
CTTCAGCAGGTGCAACACCTGGAACGCCGCCGAGCAATACGCCGAGGCCGCCGTTATACTTCTGAAGCAGAGATGCTCCAACCTGTATTGACATTCTTCCTGCAACTTCACTCATTGGAGTTAAGAGTGGAAGTTCATTATTTGCTAGCTGTACGGTTTCGAACGCAACCCCCTTAACCTTCGCCTTCAGCATAGCTTCTGTAAGCTTTGGCGCTGGTGCGAGATGAAGGTAAGTATATAAGATTTGGCCTTCTTTAAAGAGACCGTATTCAGACTCGAGAGGTTCTTTTACTTTGATGATCATATCAGCATCCGCAAAAAGCTTCTTAACGTCTGCATAAATTTCGCATCCTGCAGCTTTATATTCTTCATCAGTAAATCCGCTGCCTTCGCCTGCGTGAGTTTCAATAATCACCTTGTGTCCCTTTTTTACATAGGATTTCGCTCCGCCGGGGGTCATTCCCACTCTGTTTTCATTGTTTTTTATTTCTTTTGGTACTCCGATAATCATTTTGATCCTCCTTGAATTTCATTCACAACTTTGATTTACCTATATCATTGTCTTAAATCGTCTACTATCCAATCTAGGTTTAAAGACAACAGTCTTGACTTTGTAGGAACGCCTGCATCACCTATCCAACCAGCTAAGTCATAATAGAAGTCTCTAGCCTCACGGAATGCGCTGCGATCAATAGTCATGCCATCCGTTATTCCGCCTTTTAACGGTGTAAAAAGTTTTTCCGGCAGCTTGTCATCCTCTTTCGTAAGACCCTCTCTCACATTGAATGCGCGCATCATCTGGATTCTGCGTTCACCTACCATCATCATTTCATATAAATTTGTCTTCCAGCCTGTCGAATAATTTATAGCCTTAATCAAATCATCCATATCACATGCCATCCCGAATCCAAAAGCCAAAATGCAGACACTAGCCGTGTCTAAAAAGCTGTACGCCATGTGGGTGCGCCAAAAAAATTTCGCTTTTTCCAGATTTGTTTCGAAAGGATCCTCAGCTCTGTCACATCCTAATCCTGCAAATTGGTAGGACAGGGGTTCCGTGCTGATGCTGCCGTCCATTTCACCGGAAATATGATCTGCCCCGATGGGGGTCAGTGCATACATCATTCCAACCGATGTTTTTGTCTGAGGCATATGTGCCGGCATCTCTTTATTTTTTACTGTGAGCAGCAGTGCTTCAGAGTTCTGTCCGATTTCCTTTGCCAATTGAGAAGAACCCTTGGCAACCTTCCGTCCGAAGCCTTCTCCCTTCCCCGTAAGCTCTGCAAGCCTAAGGACGGCCTCTGCGTTTCCGAAGGTCAGATCCAAACCTTCCGTGTATTCCTTGTCAATATATCCTTTTTCAAAACACTCCATTAAGAAACTCACCGTTGCTCCAAAGGAAATTGAGTCAAAGGCATACTTGGCTGTCAGCTCATTGATCTTGCAGATCGTCAGCCGGTTTGCAATACCGAGGTTAGGGCCGCACATTCCGACCGTTTCATACTCGGGCCCGCCATATAGTGGATCCACTTCTTTTGTTTTGCTTCCGTCGACATGCCTCTTACAGCTCTGAGCACATGCAAAGCAAGTCCCGGGCTTTATGATGTCTTTCCATGCGTCCGTTGTCAGTTCTTCCTGACCCTCGAATACTCCGGAGGTCCAATTCCTTGTAGGGAGTCCGGATACACCGATATGTTCATCCACACATCCGATCGTACCGTTCATTTTAAAGTGCTGAAGATCCTCACTATCAAGAATTATTTTTGCGGTTTCCTTGCCAAAACGGTTCAGCCCTTCTTCATCATAGAAATCCGGCTTTTGCTTCCCGCGAACTGCAATGGCTCGCAAATTCTTTGAGCCCATCACAGCTCCTAGACCACCACGGCCGTTGAAATGGGCCAGTTCATTAACGATATTGGCATAATTGCACAATGACTCTCCTGCGCAGCCGATCTGTGCCACTCTGATTTTATTATCATTCAGTTCCTCCCTGATGCTTTGCTGCGCGTCCTTTGTAGTCTCTCCCCAAATATTTGAGGCATCCTGCAACTCGGCATACCCGTCATGAATCCAAAGGTAGGACGGTTTATCCGCCTTGCCAGTGATGACGATTGCGTCAAAGCCTGCAAATTTAAGTTCTGGGGCCCAATATCCGCCTGCCTCGCTGGAAACGATTCCACCCGTCTGTGGAGATTTGGCTGTCACCGAATGCCTTGCTGCTCCGCTGATCCTGGCTCCTGTAATCGGACCTACCGAAAATACAAGTACGCTTTCCGGAGATAAAGATTCGGTACCTTTCGCCATGCCCTTCATGACATAATACGTTCCCAGGCAGCTCCCGCCTACATACTGCCTGTAGAATTTTTCATCGGGATGTTCAATGTTCATAGTGCCTGCTGTTAAATCCACATGCAGTATATTTCCCGAATATCCTTTCATTTCATTCCTCCTGAATTTAATCGAACATGTTTAGACACTGTGTCAGCCTCCCGAAAGAAAGGGCAGAACGTTGAAGGAATCGCCTTCACAGAGCTGCAAATTCTTTTTTACAGCGCCCATAACATGCAGGTTTCTCACCATAAGCAAAAATGGGGGTTCTATGGCATGCCTCTGCTTCAAGTGTTCCATTACGGTCTTATACGCATCATCGATGTTTTCGCTGACACTGATCTCCTCAGACCGCACCCCGGCTCTCATAAGATATTTTCCGTTGTATTTAATTTCAACTCTCACACTCATATTTCCGCATCCGCCCAAAAAATAATTTTTTTTAGTATTTGATCATAAACTTTCTAATGATTTTCACAAGGTCATCATAGCCCCCTGCGAACTGCTCCAAAGTAATGTTGACCGCTCCGTAAGTGTCGAATTCTGCAACATCCATTTTGTCATAAGCTTTTACAAAATCAGGAAGCTTTCTTAATTCCTGCAAGAAATAAGGGCTGACTTCATCATCAATGCGCGATTTCACCTCGATATCAGATTCATTGAATCTCTTTTGAAATTGATAAGGAATTGTCATGATCATGTCTCCACCGATAAATTCAGCCCACTGAAGATGACTGCGGTAGGCAGCAGACAGAATCTTTGTCTTATATCCTCTTTCTTTAAAAATCTTATATGCTTTTTTCACGCATGCAACTCCGGCATAGTTCAATGCACAAGGGTCGATTGCAAGATTATCCCTTTCCACGACTCGCTTGAGCCAATCGTCGATCCTGCCGACCATGATCGTGCAGACAGGATTGATCTCAGAATTATCAAGACCTTCCTTTTCTCTGCGGGCAAGACCTCTTTCCACAGCCTCGCCAACGGCCAGCGCCTGCGTCGCCGTAAATGAAACGGTGGCATTGATGCTTATTCCTCGATAGGTCATTTCTTCAAATGCTTTGATGCCGGCTGATGTTGCCGGTGCCTTCACCTGCATATTTGGTGCGAGTGTGTTGAAGTAAACAGCCTGCTCAACGAGCTTTTCCGCATTGTTAAAGTATTTTGTATTTGTCTGAATGGAAATTCTTCCGGTTCCTGTCTTCGGATCAAATAAAGGCTCTAACAGCTTCGCACCATCAATTGCCATTCGTTCGATGACCATCCATGAGATATCATCTTCGGAAGCTGTGGGGTTGTGTTGGATCAGCTGTTGGATATATTCTCTGTAGCTGTCCAGTTCCTTGTCCAGAACACTTTTTACAATAACCGGATTGGTAGTGGCCCCGGTCGCTCCGCGTTCTATCGCGTAGGTCAATTCCTTTATCGAGCAGGAATCATTCCAATACTGTGTTTGGAATTTTCCAGTCATTTCAGCAAGCTTATTCATTTGCATTTTCCTCCTTGTTTCCCTGTCATTCAAAAAATATCTGTTATTATCTAAAACATCTTCCATTTCGGGCTCCCGATTGCTGTTGCCTGAACTCTGGTCTCAATGTACTCTTTCGCGCCGGCTGTATCCTCCTCCGTAAAAATATCTTCATGGCTTTCAATGAGTTTGATAGCATCACTTCCTGCATTTCCCGCCAAATCCGAAACGTATTTTCTGATCGCAGGAACGGTATACTCAATTGCTTCCTCCAAGGTTGTAAAGTTCCTGTATTCCCAAGGAGCGTGAAGCAGGTAGCCGATGGGCTCCTTGCCCGGTCTGATTAATGCTTCCGCGGTTTCCATAACCTGCCCCACCGCTGCGCCTATCGCATTGGCCACTTCAGCGTGTTCCGGAATGATCAGTTTTGAATAAAGCCGATCGCTTACTGCGGGCATCCATGCGCTTACAGGCGCACCGATTGCCACGATGGGCGTGCGCAGGAAAAAATCTGTTTTTAGCTTCTCTGCACTGCCCACACTCTGCAGGCAGGCTGCACACAGCTGATCCGTCATATGGGAGGATGACATTTCGAGAAGCTCCGCTGTTGTTTTTTTTAACTTTCCAGCCAAAATTTCTATAGCTGTCCGGGATATTTTTTCATCCCATACGTGATATCTTCCTAATACATGTAAAATATCTGTCGGTGTTACTGCGATTCTTTCCAGAACACCATTATTTACAAGCTTTGTAAGCCCCAATTCTTCCGGGGTATTTCCCAGCGCCTCTGCGATATAAAAAAGACTATGAGGTCCATCCTGCAGTGTCTGTATGATCTGTTCCTCCAGATCGCTCAGCTGCTCTCTCTCAAATCTCTTTACAAAAGAGAAGCAATCAGTCTCCTGTTCTAAATGAAGTTTAGGTTTCTTATCTGACTTTATTTTTTCCAGCTCCCGGATCAGATCGGGATGCCGACTGCCCGCCACACATAAAGGCTGAACTTTTTGAGGGCCCACGCTTATTTTTCCATCGGAAGAAAAGTACAAACGGCTATCCCCTCCAATGCCAAAGGTACTTATGTCAGCTGCTTGTATCCGCGTGGACCAGCCGCCTACGCTTGCTCCGCTTTTTCTTATTTTTACGCTGCCCTTTGATACTCTGGCAATATCCGTTGTTGTTCCGCCCATATCAACGACCAGCGCCTCTTTTGGGTTTGTTAAGAATATCCCTCCGATCACGCTGGCGGCAGGACCGGAAAGAATGGTATCGATCGGTTTATCCATAGCAAAGGATTCCTGCATCAAGCTTCCGTCCCCTTTGACGATCATGATCGGGGCATCAATATTTTTATTTTGCAGCACGCTTTTTACGGCGCTGATCAATTCGTTTATTATCGGTATCAAGCCTGCATTTAATGCTGCGGTAACCGTTCTGTCATAATAACCCAATTCTGATGTCAGTTCATGAGCACAGACCACCGGTAACGCCGTCATTTCTCGAACGATTTGCTTAACTTGTAATTCATGGCTTGGATTTCGGACGCTTGCGTAACCGGAAATCGCTACCGCATCAACATGGTTTTCGAGACTCCCAATTGCCTGCAGGACTTCCTCTCTGTCAAGATTCTCTTTTTCTGCTCCTTTAATATCCAGCTTTCCCCTCAGCCGCACGAATAGATCCGCAGGCAATTGCCCTTCCGGCTCTCCTCCAATCAGCAGCAGCCCTACTTTGCCTCTTTTTCCTTCTACAATCGCGTTCGTTGCAAGCGTTGTCGACAGGCAGACCAGAACCACCTTTTCTACCTCAGGTGCAGTCAGATTTTCAATACATTCACTGATACTCCGCGTTAAATCGTGTTTCGCAGTAACCACCTTGGATTTGCACAAAACCCTTCTGTCAGCCGGATCCATAATCACTCCGTCAGTATAGGTACCTCCAGTATCGATTCCCATGATAAATGCCATAATGTTTCTTCTCCAACTGATACAACCTGCTAGATTATTTCATTTCGCTGATTAAGGCCACTGTTTTCTCCAGATCATTTTCAGCATGGATTCCCATTTCTTTCAGCACATGATCGATCTCAACGGGTTCTGAATGACCTGGCAAAATGGCATTTAACTTCCCTCCCATGAAAATCCAGTACTCTTTTTCTCTCTCTTTCGCAAGCTGTAAAATCTGACGTCCATAGTCAAGGGCCTGTCCGTTGTGGCAGCTGATTCCGATCAGCCTCACACCCTCTTCATCTGCCAGATCCAGCATATCTGCCGCTGCCATATCCACACCGCCGTTGACCACACTGGCTCCCATCTCAGTCAATACACCTTCAACAAGAATTAACCCGTAGGTATGGGCATCTCCTGATGCAACAACTATTTTTTTATCCTTTAGCGATCCTTTAAAGCCAGCTTTTTGCAAATTTTCTATGATTTCATCTCTCATCTTGAAGGTCTGCCTTCCCATTTCAGTCGGATAAAAAGGTTTGATTTCCCCATGCTCTGCTTGAAATGATGTCGAATGAAAGGTTTGCTCAAATTTGGTGGGATTAAAATTCTTTAATGTCATGATCATTTCCAGAGGATCTTCTATATCAATTCCCGCCTCTTTGAAGCCCGACAACACATTGTTGAAAAACAGCTTTCCCTGCTCCACCATGACATCCCGCATCTTTTCAAGATTGCTGAAATCCATATATGGCAGCCATTGGTCCGCAATTTCTTCCGCTCGTTTTCCCGCAGAAAGAATATCGAAAAGCTCGGAAAGCGTAGGTACTTTAATTTTTTCCGTAATAGAAACGGGGTTTACGCCAAGCCCTATTTTATATCTTTTCTCAATGATCATTGCAAAAAGCAATTCTTGGACGCTGACTCCATAGTTTCCGTGAATATCGTGATCCCACTGGAGGTTTGTGGAGCTGTTTATATAATGTAGCACGGGCTGATCCTCTGTAGACAAGAGTTCATGCAATGCTAACGCGATCCCCATTCTGGTGTCGTTTTCACTCAGAAGTCCGCCATAGGCGACAATATATCTCGCACCGCATAATTTTGTGCAGATATAATGCTCCAGAAGCGCATACCCCACATAAGATGCACAGTCAATAAAATATCCGGCGAAGCCATCATCTAAATAGGTCTTGACCATGAATTTTTCATCACTTTTCGAGGCGATAATGCCCAAGGCCTTTATCATATCCGAAAAGCGCTTCACATCGTCATCGAAGCCCGGATAGCCCCAAAGAAACTGGGAAAACTCCCCGATGATCGACGCACCTGTTTTCAGTGCGAATATGGTGGTTTCCAAGCCATCCGGCGAGGCTAGATGGTAGTCGTTAAACGTTACTTCAATAGGCGCCGCTTCCACCTGCACCTTATAATCTTCATAACCATCCATAACATAGCTCGTAGTTGAAGGAGCTTTCTCCCTGTATTCTTTCGGCAGCGCTACAAGGCCGCTTGGAATGGTCTGTATGGAATCCACCACCAGTCCGGTTCTTTCAATAAATTCATGGACCTTTTTGATGGCCTCCACCTGCTCATCAAGAGTGGCTAAGCCCAACAGCATGTTAAAATAGATTCTTCCCTCTGCAGTGCACTCCTTTTTATATTCCAGAAAATTATCATATTTGCTTTCTCGGATAAACCTGCTTCGCCCCGCTTGAAAAGACTCTCCAATTGCGATGCCTTCCTTTAGCAGTTCTCTTCCATCCGGGTGTTCTTTTGGTTTCAACCCTTTGATATACTCAAGTGTTGCTGCAATCATTCTTTGTACCTCCATAAAAACAGTTTTCTCTATTCCCTATTATTGCTAGCTGAGGATGCTTTGATTCCAATGGAATTCATGGATGATACTTACTTCTTTTTAAACTTGGTATCAACAACAACAGCCAGGAATATAATGACGCCCTTTAGTATATTTTGATAATCCACCGGTACGTTGAGCAGCGATAGCAAATTATTCAATACGCCTATGAGCAGAACTCCAATAATCGTGCCTTGTAATTTACCTATTCCGCCTGCTAAGCTTGTTCCACCAATAACGACTGCGGTAATTGCGTCAAATTCAGCCCCGACTCCTACGGAAGGTACCCCTGACTGCAGCTTCGCTGCAATGAGAATACCGGCAAAAGCCCCAAGAACCGTCATAAAAACGTATGCTTTGATCAGCGTCTGGTCAGCCTTGATTCCGGTCATTTTCGCAGCTTTAAAGTTTCCGCCCACGGCATATATCTGTCTTCCCCATACGGTCTTATTTAACAAGAACATGGATATCAGCAGCACAATAATATAGTACACGATCTGCACATTCAGATAGCCTGTTGCATTGACCAGATAAGCCAAGTACAAAGCACCACTGAAGATAAATGCCAGTTTGGCAATTTCATTTATTTTTTTCGTGTCCGGTTGCTGTATCGCTTTTATACATTTAAAAATATAGAAGGCTAGGGAGAGGACTAATCCTATGTAGATGTAAATTGCGGGAACTTGTCCTGAGCCCAGTACAGTGGAAAAGCTTTTATCTTCAATATAGATGTTGGCTGCATCTGTCATGGCCATAGCAATTCCTCTGTAGGCTGCAAACCCTGCCAATGTAATGATAAAAGGCGGAACATTTAGTTTTGTTATTGCAAGGCCGATGAGGATACCCATCCCAACCGACAAGATAAGCAATAAAACGGTAGCCATCGGCCAGGACATCATCGGCAGCATCAGTGCCACAGAAACTCCCGCGAGTGCAAATAAACTTCCTATGGACAAATCAATACCGCCGGTCAGTATGACCATTGTCATACCGCAGGCAACAATCCCGTTAGGAACAATCTGACGAAGAATATTTAAAATATTAACAGGTTTTAAAAATGCCGGGCTCAGAATCGCTGATGCAATGATCAGTGCAATCAGACCGACCAATGACGTATATTTTGTCAGATCAATTTTCTTTATTTGTTGTAACTTCTCCATTTTACATCCTCCCCATCGCCTTATTCAGTAACGTCTCTTCGCTATAATCGCCTATATACTCTCCGACATTTTTACCTTCACGAACAACAATGATTCTATCGCATAAACCTATTATTTCCGGCAGCTCAGAGCTGACAATCAGAATAGCAATTCCTTCTTGTGATAATTTACGCAGCATTTTATAAATCTCCGATTTTGACCCAACGTCGATACCCTTCGTAGGCTCGTCCAGAATTAATACCGCAGGCGCAGTCAACAGCCATTTCCCAATAATCACCTTCTGCTGGTTGCCTCCTGACAGGCACTCGATCAATTGCGCACCGGAGCTTAATTTAACGGCCATATTCCTTATCATTTGTTCATTTCGCTCTGCCTCTATTTGCACATCTATAACACCCAATATATTTGCCATGCCATCCAAGGAAGCAACGGATAAATTGTCACTTACACTGAGCTTCAAAAACAGTCCCGAATTCTTTCTGTCTTCTGTGATCAACGAAATACCGTTTTTTACTGCATCATATGTCGATCTTATGGCAATCGGCTCACCGTTTAAGCAAATCTCCCCGCTGCAATACTTATTAACGCCTTCAAATATAGAATTAACCAATTCAGTTCTCCCTGCACCTACAAGGCCGTACATGCCGACAATTTCGTTTTGCTTAATATCAAAGCTGAAATTATCTATTATTTTATGCCCCGCTTTTTCAGCGTCCAGGAGATTCCAGTTCTTCACTTCAAAGATTTTTTCCGCATTCGCTGCTTGTGCGGATTTTTCAGGATACATTTCCTTCAGCTCTCTCCCTATCATCATTCGGATAACATCATCTTTTGTAATACTGTCTATCTTCACATTTGACTTCACCAAAGCGCCGTCTTTCAGCACCGTTACGGTATCACATATTTCAAAAATCTCATCTAACTTATGTGTGACAAAAATGACTGTTACATTTCTTTTTTTCAGTTCTCTTATGATATTAAACAATTCACGAATCTCATTATTTGTCAACGCGCTGGTAGATTCATCGAAGATAATAATTTCTGTTTTTCCTGATAACGCTTTTGCTATTTCAACCATTTGCTGCATTGCAACCGTGAGGTCTTTTATTTTCATATTTGGGTCAATATGTAACCCTAGCTCTTCCAAATACTGTCTTGACATATTCTCCATCATCTTATAATCAACCATGCCATATTTTTTAGGAAAATGACTTAAAAATATATTTTCCGCGACCGTCATTTCTTTTATTAAGGTTAATTCCTGATGAACCATAAAGATTCCATGCTGCTCCGCATCGATTGGCAAAACATTCTTGAGTGTTTTCCCGTTGTACCGAATCTCCCCCGCATAATCATGATGTGGGTAAACCCCCGCCAATATTTTAGCCAACGTTGATTTGCCTGCCCCATTCTCACCGCAAAGAGCCATAGCTTCTCCTTTTTCTATATTGAAAGAAACCTCTTTGAGCGCCATAACGCCAGGAAACTGAATCGATATATTGTTAAATTCGACAATGTTCATACTAACAACTTGTACAATAAGACCTAGGGAAATCCATTATACATTCTCCTTTCCGGATTATTTGTGCGTAAATCCAAACTGTAAGCTGACTTACTCATTGCACAAGGCAGCTTACAGTTTTATGAATGTCGTTATTTTTAGATGTCCTTAACTAGAACAGGTCAGGATAAACCTCTTTGGAAACAGACATATCTTCCCATGATGTAAACCTATATGGGGTGTACCATGTTTTAATTCCATTCACTTCTTCATCATACTGAACTTCTCCGCCTGTTGCAAGAGCATAAGCTGCTTCGATGAGTCTTGCTCCCTGCAAGCGAGACGATTTATCAATATCCGTATATTTTGTCCCGGATATCATTTCCTGCACGGCATCTTTATCGTGATCCATGGAGTAGAAAAGAATCTGATCCTTCAGTCCGGCTTCCTCGGCCGCTCTTACCGCACCGATGCACATTCCGTCATTGTTCGAGATAACAGCATCTACTTTGTCTCCTCTTGCCAACACATTCTGCATTGTATTCATAGCCATCTGACGGTCCCAATTGTTGTGCCATTCTTCCTGAACAATTGTGATCTGAGGATTCTTGTCAAATACTTCGTGGTAACCCTTTACGATTTCCTGCGCCACATTGTCCGTCTTAGTTCCTGCGAGTATTACTACGTTGGCAGGTTTATCAGCACCCCAGTCATCAATAAATTTTTGGGCGTTAGCTTTCCCGATCGCATTAAAGTCACAGGTAACTCGTACTGCAGCACCCGCGCCACCCCTCACTTCAGCTTCAAGGTTAACCACCGGAATATCTGCCGTCTGGGCTGCTTCCATTAAAGGGGTAGATGTTTCAGGATTTACCGGCTCAATAACGATAATATCAAAGCCTTGAGTTATGTAGTTGTTTACGATTTCCACTTGTTTTTCTGCGTTGTAATCACAAGTCTGCCATTCAAGTTTCACACCGAGCTCTTCTGCTTTTTCTTCGGCTCCCGCTTGCATGTCACGATATACTTGTTCTTTCATCGACTGGCTGGCAATACCTACCTTGATTTCTACATTTTCCGGTTCCGCATCAACGTCTTCAGTTGTGCCGCCGCATCCAATCAACATTGCCATTAAAAAAACTGTCAAGACCATCGCGATACTTTTTTTGAACTTCATATTCATATCCTCTCTTTCTCCTCTTTTTTTATTACTTAGTGTAGCTTATACACACTAAATACAAAGTGATGGCTATTTTTCTGCTCTATGACATACTAGCTATGCTAACCCCGGCGTTACTACGATTTCCACCCGATTTCCATCAGGGTCCAATATACAGCTCTCATAGTAATCATCTCCCGTGTAATGTGGCTCTAATACGATCGTATGGCCTTCATTTTTTAGTTTTTGAGTTAACTGCTGTACGTCCTCAATTTTGTCCATTGAAAATGCCAGATGTGTAAGCCCGTTGCATTCTTTTCTTTCCGCATTGATTTCAGGGATATCAGCCATCTGCATGATTTCCAGTCTGGAGCCTGAATCAAAAGCAAGAAAATATGATTGAAATGGAGCTGAAAACTCATGCTCACTCGTATATCTGGGTCCTGGCTTTCCGTTAAAGAATTCGGTATAAAAATCCTTCATTTCTTCTAACTTCTCTGTCCATAAGGCAATGTGTTCCAATTTCATTTGCTTTCCTCCTTTATAGTGCCTAGCTATTTGCTAATGCATTTCCTGTCCGCCCGTCACATTGATGGCCTGTCCAGTCATATAACTGCTGTATTCCGATGCAAGAAATACTGCTACATTCGCAATATCATCAGGTTTTGCATATCTCTTCAGCGGAATTGCACTTTCCCATTTTTTCAATATTTCCTCCGGTTCTTCTCCGGTCATCTGCGATGCCCATTCTGATTCCTTCACAGTCATATCCGTCATTACAGAGCCAGGACAAATACTGTTCACTAAGATGTTGTGTGGAGCTAATTCTAAAGCAAGTCCTTTGGTAAATAAAATTACCGCAGCTTTTGTGGCACAATAGTGCGTCAGTAAAGCCAGTCCCGTTTTCCCCGCTTGTGAGGCAGTATTGATAATTCTGCCCCCACCCTGCTTTTTCATGAAGGGTATAACTGCCTTCGTGCATAGGAATACGCCTTTGCAGTTTACCGAAAAGATATGGTCCCAGGCCTTTACATCCAGATCTTCGATCAAGCTCATGCTGATCGTCCCGGCATTATTATAAAGCAAATCGATCTTTCCGAAAAATTTATCGGCTTCTTCTGCCATCCTATTTACGTCATCCTCATTGGTGACATCCATTTGAAATGGCAGAGCCTTTCTTCCCAGCGCTTCGACTTCTTTTGCAGTGCTGATCGCCGCTTCTAAATTCAAGTCGCAAATCATTACGTCGGCACCATGTTTCGCCAGAGATAACACGATTCCTCTTCCGATTCCCTGGCCTGCTCCGGTTACAATTGCAGACTTACCATTTAAATCCATAACATATCCCTCCAATTCTTACATCTCAATAATTACTTTGCATCCTTCGCCGCTTTTCATCAATTCCAGGCCCCTCTTCACTTCCTGTATCGGCAGCCGATGGGTTACCAGTTTTTCAATAGGTATCACTTTGTTCTCTATGATCTTAATGGCATTAGGGAAAGTTCCCTTTGTAATAAACTTGCCGTGTATACTGATTTCGTTAAAAACGATAGGTGCTTGATTTAATTGTACTTTAGCAGTCTCATTAATACCAAACAAAATCACATTGCCGCCTTTTCTAACCAGTTTTATTGCCTGATCCATCAGCAATCCTACCGCATCTACAACAATATCTGCTCCTACCACTGTCTCTTTTCTGATTTTCTGTTCCATGTCTTCATCCTTGGGATCAAAAACAAGATCTGCTCCCAGTTCCAACGCAAATGCTCTTCGATTTTCCGACAGATCAGACATGATTACTTTAGCTCCGGCAGCCTTATAAAGCATCATGAAAATAAGCCCGATCGGTCCTGCTCCTAAAATAACGACGCTCTCATTCGGATGGACACGGATCTCCTGTGTCGGATTCAGCACACATGCCAGCGGCTCCGTAAGACACGCAATATGGGGAGGAATATCTCCTTTGATTTTATATACCAGCTTTTCAGGCACACAAGCATATTCTGCCATGGCTCCGTCCACCTTGTCGCCAATGTGAGTAAAATTTTCACACAGATTTGTTTTTCCCGTTCTGCAATAATAACATTTTCCACACCAGTTATTCGGATGTACGACTACGCTGTCTCCCACCTTTACATTTGTAACATTCTCTCCGATTTCTTCTACAATACCGTTAAATTCATGCCCTACTACGATGCCCTCAGTGAATAAAAATGCCGGCGGGTCGGTCAGAGCTCTGACATCAGTTCCGCATATGCTTACTGCTTTTACTTTAATGAGCACATCCTCCGGCGTTTTGATTCTAGGAACAGGTATTTCTTTTACGACTAGTTCACCTTTTCTCTCAAAAACAGCAGCTATCATCTTTTCTTCTTTCAGCATTTTGCATCCTCCATTTAGATTAATTATATTACGTAGTCATAATCAGCATATGTGGTTATGTATGTATACTAATATATTAGTACATCTGTGTCAAGATTTTTTGCTTCGCCAATATGTATTTATTTGATTATTCAGTCTTATTATAAGTATAAACTACAGCAGCGCAATTACCTTCATAAAATCATTGGGGTTTCTGGAAATCTTTTCATAATATTCCGGAAGCTGTTCCAGTGTAATCAAACTGCTGATCATTGGTCCTACTCTCACCCTACCGCTGTTTATTGTTTCAATTGCCAACGGCTCAAGCCCGAGGCAGTTGCGCGAGCCCAGTACATCCAACTCTTTACGGGTAATCACGTGGGTAGGGAGGGCAACCTCCTGCCGGCTGTACCCGATGAGTGCTATTCTACCAGCATAGCTTACATAGTCCAGAGTTTTACGAATTGTATGAGGCCTTCCTGAGCATTCAATCACCGCCTCAGCCATACGCCCACCTGTAATTTCCTTGATTGCTTTGACTGCATCCGAGGTTCCATGGTTTACAATATGGTTAATTCCCAGTCTCTCTGCAATGGCCATTCTCTTTTCCATAGCGGAAACCAGTATGGCAGTGGCTCCTATTGCATTCACATATTGCGCGGCCATGACGCCTATGGGGCCAGCTCCGGTAATTACTACCGTTTCTCCCGCCTTTATTTTTGCACGATGGATGCCCTGAAGCGCATTCGTCAGAGGATCGGCAAATACCGCATGCTCCCACTCCAAACCATCAGGAATCTTATGCAAAAGGTTTACCTCGTGAGCAAAATACTCTGCACTGGCACCATTTTCATGGACGCCGATACAGCTTAAGTTTTCACAGCAGTTTGTACGGCCAATACTGCAGGGGTAACAATTTCCGCAGAACCGATAAGGCTCCAGCACAACTCTGTCACCGATTTTCAATCCCTTTTTATTTTCTACAATACTGACAATCTCGCCAACTACTTCATGCCCGAGCATTCTGGGGAAGGCGCCCATGGGAAAGGTACCGTTATAGGATGAAATCTCGGTTCCGCAGATACCAATGGCCTTTATTTTTATGACTGCCTTATTTTTATCCCTATCATTAGGCATTTCCATATCGACAAATTCAAAGAGATGCGGTCCTTTCAATAACAGTGCTTTCATTCCAAGCCTCCTTGCCGGATTTTTGATTTCTGCAGCTTCCTAACCAAAAGCTGTTAACGAATCTTCACCCACTGTTTCAGCTTATTGCTTTCAACTGTTGCATCAACAACTTTCTGAATCTGTAAAGCATCTTTAAATGAGGGATAGGTTTCATTATGCTTACCTTCTAAAATCGCAGCATAGACTATTTTCATCAGATTTTTCCATGATTCTGCATATCCTTCCTGAAGGCCTCCTGCAAAATCACATAAGCTTGCAATCCGCTTATCAACCAGATTAAAGTCTTTCATCAGCACTTCATTGCCCATTAATCTGTTTCCAACCCAGAGCTGATTGGGTTCTTCGCCATTCCAGGAAAGGCTTTTCTCAGAGCCATAAATTTCCCAGCCCAATCTGTTTTTTCTCCCGGCAAAGCACTGCCCTCCTACAAAGAGCCCTCTTGTCCCATTCTCAAATTTCAGCAGTAAGGTTGCCTGATCTTCCGTATCAACTTTTATTTCTTCCCAATCCGTATCCTTGCGGTCTCCATAGGTTGCAACTTTCTTCAGCGGTTTTTTTCTCTTTTCAATGAATCTATTAAAATCCGAATATACTTCAACAATCTTTTGTCCGGTGATGGTTTGCAGCATATAGAGGCAGTGAACCCCTATGTCTCCCACGACTCTCGAGGCTCCCTGATATTTAGCTTCTACACGCCAATTGTAATCAGAGTCATAAAGCATCCAGTCCTGAAGGTAGTGACCCTGTAAATAATTGATCTTCCCGATTTGTCCGTCTTCTACCATAAGCCTAGCTTGCTGAATCATTGGGTAAAAGGATGAGTTAAAGGTAACTGCATTCACTACCTGCGCCTTTTCTGCCAATTCAACAAGTTCTGCGGTTTGGTTCTGAGCCAACGTTAAAGGTTTGTCACATACAACATGCTTTCCCAGCGACAATGCCAGCTTAGCAATGGGGTAATGCAAATCGTTGGGGGTGCAAATATGCACAACCTCTATCTCCGGGTCTCTTACCATATGCTCCCAATTCCCATAGTATTTCTGGATGCCATATTTTTCAGCCGCTTCTTTTGCGCTGATATCAGTACTTGCTGCAATTGCAATGTCTACAAAATTCAGCCGTCTTACAGCTTCCATTTGAATTGGGCCAATAAAACCCATTCCTATAATTCCTGCTTTAATTTTTCTCAAAGAAATCACCTTATTTCAATCTCATTTCGGAATTTCAACATGAATGGCAGGCAAGCCAAATGAATTAAAAAATTTACTTGGTCGCCTGCCAGCAGTTCTACTTAGTTATTTAATTCCATACTTAGCTTCCAGCTCATCAACAAGCGGATTGATGATGGCAAAGATATCATCAATATCGGAAGGGGTGATATTTAGTGGTGGTATAAAGGAGATTCTGTTGTTGTAATAGCCGTTGAGCTGAGCCAACAGTCCGGCTCTGCGCATATTTTCTACCAGCTCGGTCGTTGCTTTCATCGCAGGCTCTTTCGTATTCTGGTCGGAAACCAGCTCGATTCCCAGGTATATGCCCTGCAGAGAATAGGTCCCGATGATAGGATGGTTTTTCTTAAAGTTCTCTACTACGGAGGCCAGATATTCACCAACCTTAGCGCAGTTGCCGACAAGGTCATCTTCCTCATAGATATCAAGTACCTTATTGGAAACGGCGCAGCCTAAAGCGGAACCTGCATAGGTTGTAACAACATAACCAGGCGCCAGATCTTCAAATATTTCAGCTCGTGCCACAACAGCTCCCATAGGGACACCTGCACCCAAAGCTTTACCGATGAGCGTAATATCAGGAATCACGCCGGAGTGTTCGCTGGCAAACATTTTGCCGGTTCTTCCCATTCCTGTCTGTATCTCATCAAAGATGAGCAGGAATCCATATTTGTCAGCCAGTTCTCTTAATCCCACAAGAAATTCTTGCGGCGGAATAATATATCCAGCGGAGCTCTGGGCTGGCTCAACAATAAGAGCGGCAACATTGTTGACATCGATCATCGGGTTTCCCAGACTTGTTTGCCCTGAACTCATAAGCATATCGATGGATTTGATGCACTGCATGTCACAGGAGCCGTATTCTTTCCCGTAGGGGCAGCGATAACAATATGCATAGGGGAAACGCTCTATGCAGTGATCCGCTGATGGAACCGTATTATACCAGCGATGCATAGATCCGGCGCCAGTGATACCCATTGTGGCAGTATTCTGTCCGTGATAAGCTCCATAAAATGAAATGATATGAGTTTTCTTTGTATAACTACGTGCCGCGCGTATGGCGTTTTCAACTGCATCCGAGCCGCTTAAGGTAAGCCGTACCTTTTTTCTGTAATCTCCGGGGGTGATTTCCATTAATCTCTTAACCAGTTCATTTCTTTCTGGGGTGGGAAAATCAAACCAATGTCCAAGCTTGAGATATTGATCTGCCAGAACTTTCGCAATTCTTGAGTCCCCATGGCCGATATTCATGGTAGACATGCCGCAAATACAGTCTATGTATTCTTTCCCGTCAACATCCCAGACTTTATTGCCTTTTCCCTCCTCAATGATTGGCGGATTCGCCCATTTGGTAAATAACACATCACCAGGGTGCTCATTGTTTAAAAAATCAACTAATCCCTCTTTGTTCTTGGGTGTAATTTCGTCCGTCGCATTAACACGGTTCAATAATTCTTCATAAGGCTTTTTTTCCATTTTTCTGCTCCTCTCCACTTTCTATTTAAATTCAATTTTTTTTTACCATTATTTGTCCGGCCAGATTTTCACATCTTTTTCAAGCAGCCACTCATATCTACTGTCATTTGTTCTGCCAACCCAGGGATTGTTATCCAGATGCCGGATCATCCAGCAATAATACACGGGGTACCCGGGAGCTGTTGCTTGAGGATGAGTTGGCCCTCCCGGTATGCATAATGCACTATTGTTTTCTATTTTGAATACCTCATCTCCGATGAATCCTGCGCCAAATCCGCTGTCTCTGTCAAATCTATAAAAATAAACTTCCGGCTGATCATGTCCGTGAGGAATATAACTGGACCACTTTCCGGGAAAGTTGATGACTTCTCCCAGAACCATATTGGAATAAGGCGCATTCTTATAATCAAAGACCGTCCTGATCACCCTGCGCGCCATGTCATTCCATACGTTTTCTCCTAAAATTTCACTGGCACAGTCTTCCCGGCTATAAAATTTCGCCTCAAACTCGCTTGGATTGGTCGTCTTTTGGATCAGCACCTCAGCATCCGTCGTCGCTTCTATTTTTACGTGGATGTTCTTTGATACATGAAGCGCCGAAGGATTCTCATCGAACAGTGAGCCTCTTGCCGCAGACTTGGATTGATTTTCCCATTGAAACGAAACATTGCCATCCAATAACAAAAACGCCGTTTCCTTTTCCGCATCCAGAAAAGCTATCGATTGTCCTGCTGCTATTCTCTGTATCCCGACATCCATCAACATATTCTGGACTTTTGTCTCCATGTTGGTTATCTCGTTGTATCCATTTTTCATCTGACCTAATTTAATCAGCATCTGAACCATCCTCCTTCATCTCAAATCACATTCCCTGTTTCTCAAATTATCAAGAGCATCATGAATAGATATATAAATATATAAGTATACTAATATATTAGTTTACTTATGTCAACTGTATTCGCAATTAAATATATAAGTTTTATCAACAACCAGCAATACCATTCGTTTTGTAAATAAAAAAATAGAGCATGATCACTCACACTCTAATCAATCTCGCCATGTTCAATCCTTAAAATAATCAGGGTACATTACTTTAATCTTTTCATCCATTGGATTAATGTTATAATCATGGTGCTCTTCCAAAATCTCAACAAGAGCTTCCTTCTCGCCGTTTTGAATACACTTGATAATCTTTTTATGTGCCTGATAGGACTTTTTCAAGCTGTTCGGCAGGCTCATGTCCAGTACCAGCGTCCTAACATAATGCGCTCTTGTATTCGAAATGATATTCCATATCATTTCATGATTTGCATACGAAAAAATTGCCCGATGAAACTCCGCGTCATTTCTTATGTATTCAATGGTATCTTGTCTTTTTAAAGCAAGGCTCATTAAATAGAGCTTATCCTCCACGACATCCTCAAGGTTTGGCTTATCTTCACACAGCTTTAAAAAGATTTCCGTTTCAAGAACATGTCTCATATAGGCCATCTCTTTGGATAGAGAAAGGTCGATTTTAGAAACATATGTGCCCCTTTGAGGGTATATCTCTACAAGCAGTTCATCCGATAAGCGCATCAACGCCTCACGTATCGGTGTTCTGCTCACTCCAAGTTCAGCGCTTAAGTCTGCTTCAATAATTTGGGCGCCTGGTTTTAGCTCAAGAAACTGAATCGCATTTTTTATAGTATGATATACGTTAAGTTTATTCGCATTTCTTTGCTTGACACTAAGTTGTTTCATCGTATCTGACCTCATTTCCTTCATGATTTGCTTCACGAATCCTATTTATATACTAATATACCACCCATTTGCCATGCAGGCAACATATAATTCCATCTGTTAGTTCCATCGATTCTCCTTCGACTTCAAAATCAGACTTTCCTGTCAGTTGCTTCTTTGGCAGATTAGTACTCCCGCGATGATCAACCCTGCGGTAAGCAGCTTGACGGGCTCCAAAGTCTCTCCAAGCAGCAATACCGCAAGGATGATAGAGAAAACCGGCACCAGGTTGACAAAGATGGAGGCCTTGCCCGGTCCGATTTCTTTGATTGCCATCTGCTGTACCAAATATCCAATTACCGAAGGGAAAATGCTCATATACAGCACCGCCAAATGTGCCGAAACCGGTACGGAAGGCAAAAACTCCCAAGGCTTTTCGTAAAGCACAAAAGGAATCAGCATGATGGTACATACCAGAAAACTGTAATAGGTCAGCACGATGGGTTGGATCCCGGTTCCCTTACTTTTGCTGAAAACACCATATGCCGCCCAGGCTGCCACGGCGGCCAGCATCCAAATGTCTCCTACGTTGAATGTAAATTGACGCAAAACATCGAGGTTTGCACCCGTGATGGTCAGAAGCACTCCAAGGAAGGAGAGCAAAACGCCTAGGATCTGCTTGCCACTCAGCTTGTTACGCAGAAATAGGAATGCCAGCAACGTTGTCACCATGGGGTTCGTCGCCGCTATGATGGAGGAATTGATGGCTGTTGTATACTTTAGTGCTGTAAAAAACAAAACATGATAACCGAACATGCCAACGGCGCCGGTAAAAAGATAAACGGGAAGCTTGTCTTTTTCCAGCTTGAAATCGACCTTCATTTGTTTCATCACAAAAAACAGAATGATGGTCGCATAGAAAAATCTTAAAAAGGTCAGGGTAAAGGTGGATATGTAAGGAACGGTATACTTCCCCGCGATAAAGGCTCCGGCCCAGAATACGGAAGAGCATACCATTAAAATATAAATCTTATTTTTTGTCATGCCTTTTATTCCTCGAATAGCTTCTTAATGCTTTCTTCATATGGTGGATATAATATCCCCTTTTCGGTGATAACGGCAGTGATATACTTTGCCGGTGTCACATCAAAAGCCGGATTATAGGTTTTAATCCCTTCCGGCGCCATAGCCTTTGCATACCACATCTTATAGATTTCCTCGCCGTTTCTCAGCTCAATATGAATATCGTCGCCGGTCTTGGTACTCCGGTCAATCGTTGAGGTCGGAACATACATGTAGAAAGGGATCCCGTATTCGTGAGCCAGAATTGCAACACCCGAGGTGCCGATTTTATTTGCACCGTCTCCATTGGCGGCCATTCTGTCACAGCCCACCACGACTGCATCCACCCAGCCGTTTTTCATAACGATGGATGCCATGTTGTCACAGATCAGTGTCGTATCGATTCCGGCCTGGTTCAATTCCCATGCGGTAAGTCGGGCTCCCTGAAGCAAAGGTCTTGTTTCATCGGCAAAGACCTTGAAGTTATAACCCTTTTCATGGCCGAGATAAAGCGGTGCCAGACAGGTTCCGTATTTTGCGGTAGCAATTGTCCCCGCATTGCAGTGGGTCAAGATCCCCATACCCGGTTTCAGCAGAGTCAGACCGTATTCTCCCATGGCACGGCAGGCACATTCGTCCTCGATGCGGATTTTTTCCGCTTCTGAAAGCAAAGTTTGTTTGATTTCTTCCTGCATTTCCGCCCATGAGCCGCTTTTGGTCTCAAATGTTTTGACGATGTTTTCCATCCGGTCCAGTGCCCAGAAAAGATTCACCGCCGTAGGCCTTGAGGATGCAAGATAGTTTTTGACCTCCAGAAACTGTCTGTAAAAATCATGATAATCGCTTGCCAAGATCTCCCTGACGCAAACATAAAGTCCGTAGCCTGCGGCCACTCCGATGGCGGGTGCACCCCGGACCTTCAGCTTGTAGATGGCGTCCCAGACATCTTCCTTCGTCTGCATTTCCAGATAAACCATGTCCCCGGGGAGCTGCGTCTGATCCAAAATCAGCATCGTGTCTTCCTCGAATCTTACTGGCGCTATATTTAAAATCTCCATTGATTTTCCTCCAATTACGTTGTAGATTTCTCCTGCCACTTGTCTTTTTATAGATTGGTTTGATATAATAAAACATTAAATATTATGTAATATTATAGCACGAATTTTGGAAACTTAGCATCCAATGATAAAAAATCGTATTTTCAGGAGGCAACTATGAAAATTGTCATATTGGACGGATACACCATCAACCCGGGCGATTTAAGCTGGTCCGGGCTTGAGGAATATGGGGAACTGACGGTCTATGAAAGAACCCCGAAGGATCTTATCGTCCCACGGATCGGCGATGCAGAGATTATCCTGACGAGCAAATGCGTTCTTACCGCCGAAATACTGAGTCAATGCCCAAACCTGAGCTATATCGGAATCCTGGCAACGGGAATCAACATGGTGGATCTTGACTTCGCTTCGGCCCATGATATTAAAGTTACCAACATTCCAGCGTACTCGACAGACTCCGTAGTGCAGTTTACCTTTTCCCTTCTGCTGGAAATCTGCAATCAGGTCAAGGCTCACAGTGATGCGGTCCATTCCGGCCAATGGCAGAATTCCAAGGACTTCTGTTTCTGTCTGACTCCTCAGATGGAGCTTGCCGGAAAAACCTTCGGCGTCATTGGCTACGGCTATATCGGAAAACGAGTTTCAAAATTGGCGGAAGCCTTTGGTATGAAAGTGCTCATCGCAAGTAATTATCCCGATTCCGCATTTAAAACGGAAAATATTGCATTTACCTCCCTGGCTGAATTGTTTACCTGTTCGGATATAATAAGCCTCCATTGTCCTCTGACGGAAGACAACAAAGGCTTTATCAATCAAGATACTATATCAAAAATGAAAGACGGGGTCATCCTTCTCAACACATCCCGAGGCCCGCTGATCAACGAAGAGGATTTAGCGCAGGCTCTGAAATCGGGGAAGGTTTTTGCTGCCGGTCTTGAAGTCCTGTCTGTCGAACCTCCGAAAGACAGCAACCCCCTTCTTGGTCTTCCAAACTGCATCATCACGCCCCATATCGCCTGGATCACCAGGGAATCAAGAACCCGCCTCATCAACGTGGCCGTTTCCAATGTGGAAGCTTATCTGTCAGGGGAAAACACCAATTGCGTGAACCTAAAATAGACAGTGGAGTTCGGATTTGTTTGGCAACTTAGTCTTCACCAATTACAGTAATACTTTGAATTTTGAACCGTATATGAAAAAGTATGGTATAATCTATACACAAAACATCAGTAGTCGTAGTATGAGAGGAGAAACGGATCATGTCTAAGATGAAAGAACTGTACGAAAAGGTTGCGGCGGACAGCGCATTGCAGGAAAAATTCGCTGTGATCATGAAAGGCGCAGAGGAAGTCGGAGAAGAAGCCACCAAAGAGAAGCTGGCAGTCTTCGCAAAGGAAGCAGGGTACGAGGTGACACTGGAGGAAATGCAAAATTTCTTCAAGGAGCTGGCAGAGTCGAAAGAAAGTCAGATGTCGGATGCCGAGTTGGATCAGGTGGCAGGAGGAAAAGGATCGATTATCCAAACTCCACTCGATATCTATACAAGTCTCAACGCACCCGTTTGGAAAGTTTCAAACTGTAACTTTCATGTCTGAGTAAAAGAATAATTCTTTTACTACATAACATAATTAAAATTAAGTGTTCAAAGAGAAAGGCAAATTCCCCAACAAGAGAATTTGCCTTTTTATGTGCTTAAAAAATCTTATTAAATTTGCTTATTTTCGATTCAGCAGTCCGATATCTTTCCGGTATTGGGCACCCTCAAAGGAAATCCGGGCTGCATTTGCGTATGCCTTTTCCCTTGCCTCTTCATGCGTATCGCCCAGGGCCGTGACACCAAGAACCCGGCCGCCGTCGGTTACTATGGTGAAATCGGATAATTTCGTGCCGCTGTGGAAAACGATGATCTCTTCGTCAACATCTCTCAAACCCGAAATCTTCTTTCCCTTTTCATAATCCCCGGGGTAGCCGCCGGACGCCATCACCACACAGACTGCTTTTCTGTCGCTCCATTCAATGGTCTGCTCCGCCAGTCTTTCCTCAACCACAGCGCTCATGATGTCCACCAGATCGGTTTTCATCCTCGGAAGCACCGACTGAGTTTCCGGATCTCCGAACCGGTTGTTGAATTCGATGACCTTCGGTCCTTCGTCATTGATCATAAGCCCGATAAAGAGCACGCCTTTAAAATTGAGTCCATCTTTTTGAAATCCCTTTATCGTAGGTTCCAAAATCCGTTCCCGAATCTGGTTTTCCAATACCTCGTTGAAAATCAGGCTTGGCGAGTAGGTCCCCATTCCACCCGTGTTCGGGCCATTGTCCCCGTCGAAAATCCTTTTATAATCCTGCGCCGATTCCATTGGCACAATCGTTTTTCCATCTACAAAACAAAGCACGGAGGCTTCGATCCCCGTCAGGAACTCCTCCACTACGATTTTATCGCCCGCCGTACCGAAGATTTTATCTCCCATGATCTGATCGATTGCCTCAATCGCTGCAGCCTCATCCTCTGCAATGACAACGCCTTTGCCCGCAGCCAATCCGTCTGCCTTGATCACCATTGGATAGCCGAAAATGCCAATGGATTTTTTCAATTCACCGATATCCGTGAATTCTTGATACCCCGCAGTAGGAATGCTGTATCTGTCGAGAAATGCTTTCGTAAAGGATTTACTGCTTTCCAGCTGTGCACATTTTCGGTTTGGGCCAAACGCCTTTAATCCTCTTTCCGCCAGCGCATCAACGATCCCGAGGGACAGAGGCACTTCCGGTCCGATGACGGTAAGATCTATTTTATTGTCCTTGGCAAAGCTGCAAATTCCGGCCACGTCCTCTGCTTTTATGCCAACGCATTCGGCAACTTCTGCAATCCCCGCATTTCCGGGAGCACAGTAAAGCTTTTCCACCTTTTGGCTTTGTGCCAGCTTCCATGCGATGGCATGCTCACGGCCGCCGCCGCCAACTATCAAAATCTTCATCTCGCCTCCTATCATTATCCATCCGTTATTTTCAATTACGGGTTTATTCGCCTAACGTGTTTTCCTTTGGATAAGAAAATATCCGAACGGTTTTCGTTAATTATTCGATGCAGGAGAGTAATATTTTTAAAAATGGCACTACGAAAATAGCCATTGCCAAAAAACACCGTATATGGACTACGTTTGTTTTTTGGGTTAAAAATATCGAACCGAATCGTAATAATTAGAAAAGCGTGAGTATTTTCGATAGACAAAGGCAAACACGTTTTAGTGTTTAAAATGTCTTACTCCGGTAAATACCATAGCAATTCCAAGTTCATTCGCCTTCTTGATGGACTCCTCATCATTCATGGAGCCGCCCGGGTGAATAATGGCGGTA
>CAZTEH010000060.1:0-24706 GCA_964612345.1 uncultured Oscillospiraceae bacterium
CGAAAAACAAATCCTTAACAAAATCTTCTTCCACATTCATATATTGATAATACAATTCACTTAAATATTTCTGATCAATGTCGCCTCTTGTACGCATTAATGCAAATTCAATAAACCCTGCCATTGGTGGCGGCATTACAAATTGACGTACCCCGTTATAAAATGAATCCACAAGTAATGCCTTCTCGCAAAGATGCTCTAAAAAAGTTTCTGCTTCCCCTTCGCTGGTATTCCAGATTTTTGCTGCTTTTTTTGCAGTAAATGGACGAACTGGCAATAGCGCGACCCATTTGGCTTCAGCTTCTGTATATAGAATTTGCAAAATTTTATATAGGCTGTCCGATGGCGAAGCTCCTTGGGTAAACCAATTGATTCTTTCTTCTAAATTCTTATAGGCATCTTTACTTGTAATATGTCCCATGGATTCACCTTCCTGATATTAGGTTCAAATGCATATCTGATACGCTTGGGTGGCGATGAATTTTTGTGTGTATTATTAAACCAAACAGAAACAGTTGTAAAAGAAATGGTGGATAACCTTATAAGCAATCCGGTCATTTATGGAAAACAGCCAAAAGGCATACTTTTCTTTAGCTATGGTATTGTAACCTTTAATCGTTGAATCATTTGAAACTGTAACGATTATCTATATTGATATTGATGAATTCAAATATATTAACGACACTTATGGCCACTCAGTAGGTGATCAAACGTTAAAGGCACTTTGTAATAAACTCAACGTCACTTTCCAATTTTGCCAGTCCACTTCTTCGGTTATATGCACTTGTCAACCCATCATAATCAGCCAAGTATTTCAGACTTTCTATATTGGCTTTCTCTTGCGTAATGTCCCTAAGTAAGCCCACTAAATGCTTTTCATTTGTTACTGGATGGCAGCTTAGAGTCCCGGAATGTTGCAGCCACAAAAGGCTGCCATCTTTTTTATAGAGCCTTGACTGTATATCAAACTGGTCGATCTCGCCTTTTACAATGCGGTCGATTTCCTCGTAATTTCTTTTAAGATCATCAGTATGATGAAACTGATCCCTTCGTTTTTCGATCGTGTCGTATTCTTCTGGCTGCAGCCCTAAGCTTTTTCCGATAATAAAACTCTCCTCTGCTTCTCCGGTATTTAAATTAAAATCATAATAATCAAGACCTGAATCAGTAATCGCTTTTTTATATTTATTGATTTCATAAGTTAACTCAACTATTTTTTGTTCGTATTCTTTATCAGATTTCACTATAACAAACTCCTTTATTAAAATCTATCTAAGCCTTATCGTGAATAGAAAGGTGATTGTGCAATACTACGGCCTCAACGTGCCTTGAGTAGACAAAAAAGATGCCGCCTAAAGCTGGCGAGGCCTTGGCGTAAGTCTATTTCAAGCTTGTAATAATTCCGTATTTTATTGCTTTATCATGCATCTCACGGAAAGCCGCCTTTGCCCCTTCCGCAAATCCTATCGGCATAGAACTCATAAAGCTGTCATAGATAATCTTACCCTTGAACGGAAGCAAAACGGTTTCAATCTGCGCGGGCAAGTTCCGCCGCAATGCGTTTTCCATTGAACTGCTTATCCCTTTTATCCCGTAAAGCCTGTCTTCGCCCTGTGCGTCAGGAGCGATTGCAACAGCGTATTCCGGCTGATACTCCAAGATAAAGATCATTCCTTTTTTATGGTTTGTTCTCCACAGCTTCAAAATGTCGATTTTCTCTTGCGGAAGTTCTGTTCCACTGATATATTCGTCTATCAGTTCCGGCTTTTCCCACAGTACTTCTCTTACTTTATGCACCATCATATCGCTGACAGTGTTAGGATATTCCGGCTTGATTTTGCCTTTGATTACACTCTTCCGATCATTGATAAAGCCCATTAAGCCATACCATGTCTCATAGAAAAGTCTGCACTCTTCAGAACTTAACTGTGCTGTTTTTTCATCGTCAAATATAGCGCAGCATTTCTTGTATTTCTTGCCGCTTCCGCACGGGCATGGGTCGTTACGTCCGACTTTCGGTCTTTGCAATGTTGGAAACCTAACAATATTTTTATCGCGTTTGCTAAAAATCTCATAAAGCTCGGATGGCGTATATCCGTTGTTTTCCCAGATGCGCGTGTTGTTTTTTGCAAACATAATAAGATTTATAAACTCCTGTAACTGTTTTTCGTCACTAAATATAAGATTATGCCTGTCCAGAATGGATCCCAATTCCTTTATCCCATCGCCATAAATTATATAATTCCTTACTTCCCCATAGCCTTCCGAGGTATCTTTGCAGTGGCCGAAAACGTCCCACATAAAACGGCGTACATTCCATAAGTGGTCGTTATCTACGTAATCCTCAATAGTGTATTTAAGGAATTCGTTTTTTTCGAGTATATAGCGGGGTTTGTTCGCTTGGTGTTCCAGTAAATAATCAGCTTGGTCAAAGTCATCGAAAAACGAATAATGCACGATGTATTCTTTATAAAAACCGAACCAGCCGCCTTTTAACACAAGCGGCAGGAGGAGAATATAAATCTCCTCGTTGCTCGTCCGGTCGACGTTTTGTTTGTTGAAAATATTAACAAAATCATCACGGCTGATAATGCCATATAGGTTCACCGCCGCCCTTGCATAAGAATCAAGCAGCTTGCGGATAATTGCCCTCCCGTTTGGGCAACGGACGACGTCTGATGTGCGGTTATATTGTTCAAATATTTTCTTTGCCTTATCTTCGGTCATATTATTTCCCACTCCTATCCTGCGATATTATTTCAATACTACTATATCGCAAAAACGTCAGAATTCGCATTGTCTAAATGCTTTTAAAGATATATACAGTTTGTCCAGTTCCTCTTAATTAGCATGATTCTTCAGGAAGGATTCAAGGTATGGTACACGGCCGAACCGCCAGTATTCATAATCTTTGGTAGATAGTACTCCGATTTTCATCATGTTTAAATCAGTTTTATCTTCCGGATTATTCAACCATTATTATAGCATAAATGTAGAAACAACCTTACATATATTTACAAAATCAATGCAATGTTTTCGGATCTATAAAGATTTCTTTTCTTCTGCCATTTTCATATAGTTTAAAGAACCTTTTACGAAATCTCTGGTTAGACCCTCCGGCATATTATTATATTTTTCCTCATATATTTGGATTATCTCTAATAAAGAAAATGGATATGATTCAACAAAGAATTCCATATTAGTTTTTGTTATATAATTTGAAAGCTTAATTGCATTTAAAAAATGTTCATGTGCTTTTTCATAATTATCACAGGACAAATATAATTGTGATAACAATCTTTCCATCGCACTGTCACGAGGTTCTAAGTCTAGCATCTTTAATAATTCTTCATATCTATTCACCATATCAAACCAAAACTGCTTCAAAGACAAAGCTACATCGCTCCTCATGAGGGATCCCATGCCCATAACATGAAAATTTCTTTCTATTGTAGTAAGTTCAATCATAAGCGAATTTTTCTTTGATTCAGCTTTATTGATTTCAATATTTTGTTTATAGGATTCAATAATATTTTCAGCTTTTTTTAACTTTTCTTTAAAGATGTCTATTTCTTTTTCATATTGCTCTTGTAAAATTCTTTTCTGCTCTTTTTCTTTAATAGCTATTTGGCAATCATTGTTGATAGCGCTGATGAAAGTCTTCGCATAACTTGAAAATATGGAGGCTTTTTGCATAGGCAAAGACATTGCTTCAGAAATATTTTCAATAAATAGAATAATATCATCGAACTCATTTATAATTGAAAATTTATCTATTTTGGAGTTTACAAAGCCGCTTAGCTCATGCATTTCAAAGTCAAGAAGCCGTAAATAACAGCATGTATGATATCATTCAGTTTTTCTCCATTGTTTACTCCTTGCCCCAATACGGATGAACAAAAAATCTGATCGTTTGATATGCCAATATTCCTAAGGAGGCTGGTAAGCTGCTCTGCTATTTCCGAATTATCTGACGAATGACTTATGAACACTGTCGGCTTTTGAAAATCCATAATTTACATCCTCTCTGTAACTTTTTAATGTTCTAATAGATGGATTATTTCATTTACACAGTTCGCGGGGCACTCCCCTTCAATTGTTTATTTAACAATTTTTACCACAATATCATTGCATCCATTCGGTGCAAAGCAATAAAATGATACTTCATGTTTCCCCGAATTAATAAACTCATTAACTGCAGGTATTACCCCACTATATATCTTCCCTTTCTCTTGAAGTAATTTTTGCAAGAGTACGGTTTTCTATCTCCAGTTTATCCAATACCCGTTTTGCTGCCTTTATGAGAGAGCAATATCCATACTCATTATTTTCATTTCTGCCTCTGAATATTGACATAAATAATTTGATTTTGCCCTCTGGAGAGCTGTCATTGGTTACTTGCTCAAAACTATTAACCAGATCTGATGAGATTCTATCTACTTCTTTTTTATTCTGCACTTCTCTGCTGAATATTGGCAATGCTAACCCAAGCTGTTTTTGGTAATCTTCGTTTTCGCTTCTCAGCTTCTTGTTTTCTTCCAGTAGCTTTTGATATTTTTCATATAGTTCTTCATAACCCATCATTTTGTGACATCCTTGCATTTTTACAATCCATTGAGAAATTTTGTAAACTATCAATACTATTTTATAAGTTTGGACTGAACATTGCAAGGAATATAAAACGATTAATCCTTCTGGAATGATATTCTCTCCTGCTTCCCATTTTTATAGCAAATTAAGATATGTGTATCAAAAATCTGAATTCTATCAACTCTATTCCTGATTACTCTCTCATCAAAAAAACCATCCTCACAGGCCACTTCACAAATATTGCGATTAACCCACTCTTCATCCAAAGTGGGGGAGTGTGGGCATGCCCCTTTCCCTTTTTCAATTCTTGTAGCACATCTCCAAACCACCTTGCCCCTTTCCGTTCTTCTTCGATAAGATGCACCACAATCGCCGCATACAAGCAAATTCCCCAGAAGGTATTTACCATTGTATTTGCTTCCGCTGCCTTCAACCGTACCATCTTCTTTTCTAACAATACTTGCACGCCTAGCCATTTCCTCCTGAACCTTATCAAACACTTCAGCAGAAACAATCGCCGGATGGCTGTCCCTTACATAATATCTGTTTCGCTGCCCAATATTCTTGCTTTTCTTGCCGGTCATAAAATCCTCTGTAAAAGCCTTTTTGCAGCATTGTATCGCCTTTATATTTTTCATTCTTTAACATTTTCCGAATCATCTTGGTATCCCAAACATCCTTACCTGTTACTGTTTTAATCCCCTGAGATTCCAGATAAGACTTTATTTGTCCCAGCTATAAACCTTGCAAATACAACTCAAACATCTTTCTGACGATCTCTGCCTGCTCCGCAACAATGACAATCTCTCCGTCTACGCAGGTGTATCCCATAAAATTCTTATACTTTGTGAATATATCGCCCTTTTCAAACTTGCGTTGAAATCCCCACTGAATGTTCTCACTGGTATTTCTGTTTTCATCCTGTGCCAGCATCCCCCTCAGTATAATCTCAAATTCTTTATTCACATTGATTGATGTAATCAATTTTGCCTTTCGACGCTTTCTTTAGCATTTTGTCCAAATCGGTTCTGCCGTTCCGACACATCCCGCTTTCGACATCATAAAATACCCCTGCATATATCCAATCAGGATGATTCCTGATCATTTTTTTGTAAGTTTTAATCTGAATCTCAAGGCTGCACATCTGTGCCGGCCTGAAGGTGCTGACTCGGCAATATGCGGCAACCTTAAGATTTTTATACTCCTTTGGAATAGGAGGTATAATCCTAACCTTTTTCATGGCACTCCCTCATTATATAAAATTGAGTAGATAAAAAAGATGCCGCTTGAAGCTGGTACCCCTTGGCGGCATTCTCTAATTACCTCTGCCTATCCGTCTTTCCGTAAGCGGTTGTTCGTCCTGCGCCAATCTTAACAATGAAGCCTTCTTTCACTAAAGCTGAAAGTGTCCGCTCAATAGTTATCTTGCTGATATCAGGGCACGCATCCATGATCTCTCTCTTGGTAAACTTACCGATTTTACGGTCCACGATTGCTTCGATACGCTCTGATTTTGGTTGTGTGCGGTATTGTAAATAATCAACTCTATCTTCAAATTCTTCGTAGGCTTTGAGCAGAACCCCGAGATAATATCTTACGAACGGGGCATAGTCGTTTTGATTCTCATGCCATCCCTGCGAACTGGTCTGCAATACTTCATAGTAGGTTTCCTTGCTATTTTCGATCAACCTCTCAATACTGATATATTTGCTAACGATATAGCCTGCCCGATAATAAAGGAGCAGCGTTAATAATCGGCTCATGCGGCCGTTCCCGTCATTGAACGGGTGGATACAGAGAAAATCAAGGATGAACATAGGAATAAGGAGCAACTCATCAAAATCGCTCTTTTCCAAAGCCTTTACGAAAGCATTGCAAGCATCATCCATCGCACCTGCTGTCAGAAATGCAGGAACAGGCTGAAACCGAATTGTCTCATTACCTTCTGCATCTTTTTCGGCAATATAATTGTCACTGTTCTTATAAGCGCCGCCAATAGATTTTTTAGAAAAAGAGTAAAGCTGTTTATGGAGCTGCAGAATAATATTTGGGCGCGGATAGATATAGTCATAACTTTCGTGAATGTTTGCAAGAACATCTCTATATCCGGCTATTTCTTCTTCACTTCTATTTCGGGGTGCTGACCTTTGCCTGACCAATTCTTCCAGGCGCTTGTCAGTTGTGTAAATACCTTCGATTCGGTTTGAAGAACCGGTGCTTTGAATCTTTGCCACTTCAAGTAATGTCACCAGCACATCGGCGTTTGCCTCAATGAACAATTCCTGCTTTCCTTTGTGTTCGTGAACAGAAGTCAGCATGCCAACGATATCCGGCGTGAGAAGTGCTTTCGGCTTAACTTTATAATCAAATTCTTTCATTTTATTTATCTCCTTCACGGTTGCATTTTATGCATCATTATATCGCGCAATGATGTAGAAAGCAAGCATATGATAGAGATATATTTCCGTCATAAATATAAAATATACATCAATTTCACAAAAATGATGTATATAAATCGGATTTGATAGAGAACTATGTCATCTTTATCTCCTCAAGAGTCACATGACATATGGCCGATGCAAATACGCCTCAAACCAACGTCCGGAAAAGATGGATAGCCCGAAAAGCCTCGTGAATACATGTTACCCCTTGGCGGAAGGGTATATTTTCGAATAAACGACGGTGAACGCAAATTTTTGAAGCATAGTACTAGTTTACCTCAACAATAAATTCTGTCTTTATCTGCACCTTTTCCTGTTGTTCTTGATCCAGCTTAAAACTTGTAATGGCAGAAAAAGTATATTCACCCTTAGGCAGCTTTAGTGTCTTTTCAGAATAAAAATCTCTCCAAAAATCTGCATCCGGGTCATCTTCGCTGAAGACCCCACTTTTTGAAAAGGGAATGGTATATATCTCCCCCTTCTTTAGTTCAGTCTTCTGCAGTATATTTTGCGTGAATCCTCCACTGAAAACCTCTCCATCCTTATAAATCATATGATGAAAATAAGGTTCACCAGACCATATGTCTATACTGTCCTTTTCTCCAATATATTCAATTGTTGAGTATAGGCTGATCTCCTCAGCTTCTTTAAACTTCAGCTTTTTAATATAGGTCTTTACTAAGAAGTTCTCATCACTGGCTGTAAAGACATAATCCTCCAGCAACACGATCTTGTGACTGCTGTTTATCTGGGCCGGATAGCTTTCTGCTATTGCACCGCTGTATAATATCTCTACCCTGCTGTCCTCTCCAATATCCTCTACTGTTATTGCATCAGTCTTTCCTTTCAAACTTAACTGTGTATTTTCACCTATAAAAACCATTATTTTGTCAGCTGAAGCCAATTCCCGGGACCCTTCAACAGGCTCCACCAGCAGATAATTCTTCCCGTTTTCCAGAACCACTCCGATAAAGGAGACTCCATTTTCAGGCGCTCTTCTGCATCCTGTTAAAAGAGACAATACCATTAATAAACCCAGAATATAAATTAAAGTGTTCTTCAACATGTTATCCCCCAGAAATTCTTCGTTACCTAACAACATATCTGTGCCAGAAGAGGAACCTACATACCTATGCAAAAACGAATTTGAAAAACTCCTTTTGTTGGCAAGAGACTATTTTATTGATAGAATGAAAACCCTTGCCATAAAGCCCGTTTAGTCTTTGTCCGAAGCCTTTTAATATTTGACTTTCCTTATGAAATAGTTCTGTTTAGTAAGCAAATTATTTTATACTATGCTCAACTGGCATTACATCAATGCATAATATTTTGTAAACCCAGTAATTACCTACATCATTAAATGGTAACCAATATTGCGTATCCTTGCAAACTTTCAGTTTCTCAAGTGAATACTCAATTTTTGAATCATTTCTAAACTCAAGAGATGAATATATAATGCCTATACCTTTAGCATAAACACAAACCTGCTCTATATAATCACTTAAATGTGAGTACGCAGGGTCAAATTTTACACTAACTTGTATACAATCTTTATCTTCCTTCTTCAGCAAACGGTAAATCCTTTTACATATAGCTCTTCTTATTTCTTCATCTAAGGTATCAACTTTTTTAGGAGTTGTCTTAATTGCAAGCTCCATTTGACCATAGTGGTGGACAAGGTATCATCAAGCTCCCAACCAACAATAAAGCGACTGTGCCAGTCGATAATGGCTGTCAAATAGACAAATCCGTGCTTAATGCGAATGTATGTAATATCAATAGACCACGCTTGATTTGGTCTTGTAATATTTGCATTTTTCAGCAGATATGGGTATATCTTGTGTCCCTTGGCCGGCTTTGACAGGTTTGGTTTCGGATAGATTGCATGGATATCCATCTCCTGCATATATCTGCGAGTCCTCAATCTGCCGATATCAAATCCTTGACGTTTTAGTTGCTTTGAAAGTTGCCTGGAACCCCAGGCCGGATTATCGGTATGCATCTTGTCGATGGCATTCTTGGCGGCCAGCTCTGTCTCGGATGGTTCTTTGGCTTTGTAGTATGCACTGCTACGGTTTACATCAAGAAGTTCTGCTGCAGTTGATAGAGGGAGCTCTTTGCTATCCTTTTGGGCGCGGAGTAAATTTACTCTCCCAATCAGGTCCAAGCAATTCTTCAGATTTTTTTTTAAGCCAGTCAACCTGTTTGGTTAACTGACCGACTTTTTTATATAACTGGTCCTTTTCAGCTTCGTTGGATTTAAGTGCTTCCCGAATCTTCTCATCCTTCTTGTTGTCAAAGACATTGGAGGCATTCGAGAGGAACTCATTTTTCCAATTACGAATCTGATTAGGTGCAATTTCGTTTTCGCTGGCGATTACACTGATTTCTTTTTCGCCTTTGAGGACTTCAAGGACTATTTTGGTTTTGAATTCGGCACTGAATGTTCTTTTTCTCATTTTTGATGACCTGCTTTCTTTTAATATTTTTATTATAACAGGTTCATTATTTTCAGGCCATTTCTTTGTCGAGTTTTCTTAGACCATTATAGAATTGCCTAAATCTATTAAAATCTCTCGGCATTGGACACCTATTGACTGAAAATCTTCAATTTCAATCGCAGAATCAATCAGTGTCGCAATGCTTTTAAGCTTTCTAAATAGTTGCGGAGCAATATCACTTTCTAATGTTATAGCTTCAATAAATTCCTCTGGCTTATAATCAGTTGAGGCATTCATCCTTTCCATCAAACCCATATGAAAGGAATAAACTTCATCTGACGAAAAATAATAAGCCCTCTGGGGATATAAATTCATAGGGATAGAGTCTCCTTCTACGACCCACCAATCTCCATTAGTATCAGTTTTAATATTCCAAACTTGTACTTCTGCACCTAAATCATTAAAAGTATTTTCCGGTTTGGCGCTTAAAACTTTGCATTTATTTTGACACTGCCATTCAACATATTGAGAAATTTCTTCAAAAGTTCTTTTTGACATCTTTATTAAGTCCTTCAGCTATTTTCAAGTCAAAAGAAATGAAATGTAATAATTAGTGAACTGTAATATTACATGCCTCACAAGCTATTTTTAACTAATTTAGTAAACATAAGTAAAGATTTTATTAATATCATTTACGATTTGTTGATCAATAAGTTTCTTAATCGCCATGTCATGTAGTACGTTCATAGCAGAAAAGTGGTCCATTGCTTCTCGATATGGTCTGTCTTCTGTTAATGCCTGATAAATATCCAAACAAGTCAATAACCGGGATTGAAAATCAAGTGTTTCGCCCATTAGTCCTTGTGGATATCCTGATCCGTCAAGTTTTTCATGATGCTGGTATATCCACTTAACTATTTGCTCAAATCCTTTTATCCCTTCTAAGCAATCTTTAGATACTACTGGGTGTCTCTTAATTTCCTCAAATTCGATTTCCGTTAAGGTTTCTGGTTTATCAAGAATTGTATTACTAATTGCCAACTTTCCGAGATCATGCAAATCAGCTGCAATAAGAAGTTTTTCAGATGTATCTTTATCAAAATCATAGTATGTCACCATCTTTTCAACCTTTTCAGCCAGGCCACTTGAATGAAGTTGTGTGAACGCCGATTTAGCATCAATGATTCTTGAAAAAGTTTTGGTTATTTTTCTGATTTCTCGATAATTATATTCACCACTCAAATCCGGTATATACATTTTTAAAGCATGATCAATGGCATCATCAGTCAACTCACACCAAAATGATTTTAACTCAATTAGACACTTAAAAACATTTACAACCTCCGGCGAAAAATACTTTCCGCTATATTTTTTCACATAAGCAACTATGCTTTTAATGGATGAAGGATTATTTGAAATACTTTTTAGATCAAACTCTAGATCGAGCTTGTCAGCTAAATGGATAATTTGTGAAATCAAAGGAATTTCATCGCTCTTCTTGCCGAAAAAACCAGTTCCATCATGGTTTTCATGATGGTATATAATAACATTTAAAGAGTTTGATCTAAATTGAAATTCAGAAACATTGTCTTCTCCGATTCTACAATGTTCTTTCATACTTTCTAGTTGATTTTGTTTTTCTTTTATATTTCCGCTTAGGTTCTCGTGAAGAATTTTCAAACTTGCACCGTTATCATGAAGTAATGCTAAGGATATTATATCGGCTGATTCTTCCTCAGACATGTTCATCCTTTGGCCAATTTTCACTGCAATCAGAGCAATTCGTTTTGAATGATTGGAAGCTACACCAAACAAATCCATTTCTACAAAATCTAAAGCTCGTGAGATTGCTCTTAAAAATTCATTTGTATTAAAAATCATTTCGATTGCTCCTTTACACCTATAAATGGTTATATTTTTAAGAAAGAATGATAAAAACGACATTATTCTGAGCAAAGGGGATAGTTGAGCTAACATTCTGTATTTTAATTTAACATTATTCCTTGATAATCACAAGCAATTGATTTGATATATATGTTCGCCTAAATTGCCGAACGAGTGAAGATTAATATTATAGATCGCAAGGCTGTTAGTTTTATGGATAGTACTAAACCGCTGCGCGGTGGTTTTCGGTAGCGTGGCAGTGTATGATCATCATCTTTTAGCATGAATTCGTTTCCGATATACTGTAATTGTAACAACGCAATTACAACAAAGGAAGCAAATTTTATGACCAAAGATGAAGTTTTAGAAAGGGTTCAATTCCATGCCGTACTTCGTGGACTCAGCAATAATACGCAGGAGGAATACGTAACAAAGGCAAAAACATTCCAGAATTATTTCGATCGCCCAGCTACAGAACTTGGCTTGGAACATGTGCAGCAATATCTGCATTATCTTTTTACGGAACGCAAGCTTGGCTCCGGCTCAATCAACACCTACAACAGTGGACTGCGATTTCTATTTCAAATTGCACTGGATCGCCCACTCGATACCTCAAAAATACCTTGCCACCGCAAGCATCGACCTTTTCCTGATATTCTTACCAGGCAGGAGGTTCATAATCTCTTAGATGCAACGCTAAATCTTCGTAACAAAGCCATTCTTTCCATCATGTACGGAGCCGGCCTTCGCATAAGTGAAGTCATATCTCTCAAGGTTTCCGATATTGACAGTACCAATATGCAATTGCTGATTCGAAACGCGAAAGGCGGAAAGGATCGCTACGCTATTCTGCCCGAGAAGAGCCTTGCCATTTTGCGTGAGTATTGGAAAGCATACCACCCAAAAGAATGGCTATTTCTTAGTTCCAGCAATAACAAAACAGGATCGCATCTAACGTCTCGTGCAGCTCAGGACATTTTTAGGGAGGCTGTTATGCGGGCAGGAATCACAAAGGCTGTAACCTGCCACACGCTCCGGCATTCTTTTGCCACACATTTACTGGAGAACGGCGTGGATCTTTTTCATATTAAACAACTGCTCGGTCACTCTGACATCAGTACGACCTGCATTTATCTTCATTTGGTCAAAATCAGTCAGATGAATGTAAGCAGTCCTCTAGACCAGCTGGATTCGGTGAAATCCAATGCCTGAAGTCCAAGATATTTTCTCTGGTTATGGAGAAACATTTTGCCGCACGCATCGCTTGTCTTCCGATCAGTGGAAGGTGATGAGGGCCATCCGTTCCTGCAGGACAGCAAAGTTCGGTGGACATTTAGACTGCTGCCCTTCCTGCGGTTATGAAAGGCCGTCGTATAATTCTTGCCGCAACCGTCATTGTCCCAAATGTCAGGCATTAACCAAGGAACGCTGGATTGAAAATCAAAAATATGATCTGCTAAATGTCGGCTATTTCCATGTGGTGTTTACCGTTCCGGCAGAATTGAATTCGGTCATCTATCAAAATCAGCAAGCTCTATACAATCTACTGTTCTGCGCTGCAGCGGAAACACTCCAGGAGCTGGCTGCTGACAAACGGTATCTTGGTGCAACCATTGGGTTTACTTCTGTGCTGCACACATGGGGGCAAAATCTCATGCATCATCCTCACATCCACTGCATTGTTCCGGCTGGCGGACTCACAAAGGATGGCAAATGGTGTAACTCACGTAAAAAATTCTTCCTGCCAGTTAAGGTGCTGTCCCGCAAGTTTCGCGGCAAGTTTCTTTCTTGCTGATGCAGAAAAAATTAGAGTTTCACGGTCAGTTGTCATATCTGACTGATTCCATTCGTTTCCAAGAGCTATTGAGCTCCTGCTATCGTAAGGAATGGGTTGTCTACTGCAAGCCACCCTTTCGGGATGCTGCCTGCGTCGTGGAATATCTTGGTCGTTATACACATCGAGTGGCAATCTCCAATAATCGCATCCTCACTATGAAGAATGGCCAGGTTTCATTTAAGTGGCGTGATTACAAGGATCGCAATCGCTGGAAGGTCATGACCATTTCTGCCCAGGAGTTTATTAGGCGTTTTCTCATCCACGTACTTCCAAAGGGTTTCATGAAGATTCGTCACTATGGAATACTCGGTAATCGCAACAAAACACAGAAACTGCTTCGCTGCAAACAACTCACGAAGACACCGATTCACCAAAAACAAAAGGTTTCCATTCTTGAGCTGTTTCAACGACTCACCGGACGGGATATTTCAAAATGCGCGGTTTGCGGCGCAGCGAGGCTGCTGTTTTGCTCTGCGCTCTCACCGCCGTTATCTGCATAGCTGAATAATTCATTCACTGCCCGTTTGGGGAGGGGGAAATTGTACTCATTTTTGCGTTTTTTGCCGTACTCAGCTTCACTCCTTGAAATTTCTGATGGCACTTTCGTTTTTTTATGGATAGGATGGGATTACTTTCCCCATAGCAAGATGCTTATTCATGCGGTTTCGTACTATCCGAATTATTTCAAAGTTATCATAAAACACCCTTTCAGCATCGAATCTGCTCGACAGTGTTCATCCGCTGCTCGGGTATTTTTTTGAGCCTAACTTCGAATAATTCACTTAGGATAATGTGAAGCTAAATCTGACGACATAGTTATATAGTTTTTCCCCAAATTATTTTGATTTAATTTTTCAATTTCTATTGACAAATTGTTTTCAAAACTATAAACTAATCAGTAAGCGGTGGCTAACTCTCGGGCCACATATTTTTTCTTGGCAGGTTAGCATGTGCTAACACCGTAGCGGGGGAGGTTGTTGAATACATGGAGACATTGTAAATAATGATGAAGATTAATATGCCATTAGAAGAAAATTAATATGCGCTTGTAGATTTATTTAAAATTTTAGTGATTAAACAAAGGAGATTTATTATGGAAGCATTTTTACCCGGACTGATTATGGGATTTAGAGAAGGACTTGAAGGATTCCTTATAGTGGTCATTATCCTTCAATACTTAAAGAAAAGCAAAACTGAGTATTTAAGAAAAAACGTTTACTTTGGTACTTCTATTGGTATTGTAGCATCCCTGGGCATTGGTGGAATTCTTTATATTCTTTCTAATGCTATTGACAAAATGGACGAGGTTGCAAAATTATGGGAGAGTGGAGCGAGTTTCATCGCATTAGGATTAGTGACTACTTTCATTTACTGGATGATTAAGCATGGAAGAAACATGGTTTCAACTGTTGAGAGTAATGTGGGCAAAAATTTGTCAGCCTTTGGAATTGCCAGTATTGCGTTTATTATGGTTGTTCGTGAGGGAGTTGAGATTGCAATTTTCACATTCGCAGGAGAATACTCGATCATATCTCTAATTGTTGGTATATTAGGTGCATTATTATTAACGATCCTTATATATTACTCCCTAGTAAAAGTTAATTTAAAAGTATTATTTAATATTACTTTGGGCTATTTAATTCTCCAAGCCGGCTTCTTGCTCGGTTATGGTATTCATGAAGGACTTTCTGCACTTCACGCCCTAAATATGTTGTCTAGCGAAAGTGGTCTTTTGATAAAAGCTTTTGATCTTTCAGAAACAGTTTTTTACCATAAAGAAGGAGTCATAGGGCTACCTCTGTATGTACTATTTGGATGGTATTCAAAACCAGAGATACTTCAATTCGTCATGCAGTACCTTTATACTTTTTCACTTTTTTATATTTGGAATAAGATAATTAAAAAGGAAATATAAATTTAATTGCTGAAAAGCCGAATTATAATCAAAAGACAAGATCTATAATACTAAATTTGTATTTAGATCTTGTTTTGTAAGGTAAACTAAGAGTTGAATGTTTCAAATAATGTTGTCTTTCTGCATTGTCTTTTTGTTCCTAGTGGCCGTTTTTCTTACTGTATGCATACCAAAGCTCCTTTTTTCAAATTGAACTATCTTTCTTCAGGATTAACTTTCGGTATTCTAACCTTGCAATGCTCTCCTACTATTGATGTTTTTGTGTCTGCATCTTTTTCTTCCTTTTCTTTTTCAGCATTTTCATTATTACTTTTTATTACATAATAGGCTGCAGCACCTGTTATTACTGTTATTACTGACATCATTACTGCAATTGCAGGAAGTCCCATATGAAGTTGCCCGTGTGCCACCTGATAACTTCCAATTAGTCCAAAGAGAATAAAGGCGCCAGCAGAAATTAGTTTAATTCTTTTTTCAGGTATCTTTTTGCATAGGACAATACCAACTATGATTCCTATAGCATCTGCTATTAGCATCCCTGTAGTGGTTCCCATTAAGATTCCAACCGGGGAAGCCGGGAACTTTGTAGCGAGAGCAATCGTAGCCAGCTGCGTCTTATCACCCATTTCGGCAAAAAAGAATGCTATGGTAACCGTAATAATAGGTCCATATTTTGTAATTCTGTTTTCCTCCCCTTCAAGCTTATCTCCCCGTATTGTCCATAAACCAAAGAAAATAAAAGATAATGACGCTACGCCTTGAATCCATATTTGTGCGGAATCAAAACGAGTAATATAATTACCAACTGCAACTGCTAAAGCATGATTAAATACAGTCGCTATAAAAACGCCTGCCATAACCTTTGAGGCTTTATACTTTGTGGCAAAAGCCATCGCTAAAAGCTGTGTCTTGTCACCCATCTCAGCTAGTACTACTGCACCAGCTGAAAAGAGATAAGCAACTAACATTGAATCCATAATAAACCATCCTTTCACTAATTAAGAACTAATTTCTCAGATATAAAAAAGAGACTCCTAACATAATCCTTCTACTTAGAAGAATTATGTCAAAAGTCTCGTTACCCAAAGTGGTTATAAAGCCAGGCTGAATCAGCCAGTATGTTGACTTTATATTTTAAACTACTCCCTCTTAACTTGTCTTATAATATATTAAGAATTTAGTAATGTCAACCAATATTATGCCTTCTAATATAAATTATTCTTTCATTTCTATAACCAATACAATATTATATTTCCCAAACCAGAAGACTAAGTTCGCAACCGTTACAATGGAATTATCACTTTTAAGGAGATGATTCCATGACAAATGAAGAAGTTTTTCAGCGGGCTCATGAAGAGTTCGCGCTACGAGGTCTGTCCCCAAATACTGCCGACGAGTACATTAGGGCGCTTCGTCTCTTTCTCCGCTATTACGAAAATCCTTCAATCGAGACCATGGGGGAAGCGGAGATCCGCGACTTTTTGCTCTACCAGATCAGCCTTGGAAAAGCAACCGGCAGTGTAAATATCTACAACAGCGCTCTGCGGTTTATCTTTGGCGCCGTACTGCAACGGAATCTCAATCTTCGAATGATTCCCAGACGCCGCCTTCATCGGGAGCTTCCCTCAATGTGCTATGGAATTATCCAACCAAAGGCAACCGAGCGAATGCTTTTCGGTTGTTTTTTTTCATGCCTTTGCTCGGATAATTCTCTATTCATAATGTGCAGCTGAAATTTAGCATCATAATTTTAACTAATTTGGGAGCTTATAATAAAGAAGATGCCACCGGTCTAATTAGCAGCATCTTCTTAGCACAAAATATATTTATGAAATTTTTTTACTAGTATCGAAAATAGTTATTGTCTTTTAGCGTTGACTAATTCGATGGCTTCCTTGCCGGTTATGTGCTCGACGTCAATTGCAATAATATAAGCTTGCGTACATCCGGCTATTTCCTTATGCTTGGCTTCTTCAGGTTGATCTCCTGAATACTTTACAACCAGAGCCTTAAAAGCTTCCAGCCGTTCATCACCTTCTATAATTCTGGCTTTACCAAAAGCAATGGCGCTACGGAAATAAGTAGTATATTCCTTACTTACTATCGTATCTTCGTCAATAACTGAAAAAGATACCTTTGGATTCTTCGTAATAGCATCAATTTTATGCCCGTCTTTTGCTGAATGAAAATAGATTTTTCCATTGAAATAAACATAGCTTAGTGGAACTGAATAAGGATAATCCTCATCACCTAAGCAGGCCAGAGAACCACTTGAGCATCTGTCCATTACAGCGACGGTATCTTCCATTGATAATAATTGCTTGCCTAATCTCATTTCTCTAAACATTTGATTTTCCCCACTTTCCTTTATTGCATCAAAATCCTTTTTATATGTTGTAATTTTTCTTCTTCTATGCCAAAAGCCTTTCCATATTTGTCATCAGTAAGTGTTTCAATTGATAAATCGTCTGGGGATATTTTATTTATAGTCTCTTGTAACCAATTTATAGACTGATCACCATCATTGTATCCTCTTAGAATTGTTACTATTAAAGTAAACTTTCCTTTAAACTGTTTTTTAAATGTGACCATGTTTTCTATGTATTTATCAAGAGTGTAACCTTCTACTGGCCTCTGATACTTAAGAAAACTGTTTTCTGAAGTACATTTGACCTCTCCGAAAACCTCGTCACATATATTAGCGATCTCAATATATTCCGGCATACCAAGCATATATCCATTTGAGAAGAGTTTTACTTTGATTCCCTGGGATTTAAGGTAATCAACAATCTCCTCAAATTGATCATTTATAAATGATTCTCCATTAGAATTGAAATACACTACATCCACAGCATTTTCTTTTAAAATGTTCTTTAATTCAAGAAATGAATCCTCAGTTCCTTCAATAAAAAGCGGCTCATCTCTTTTAATATCAGTTCCACCAATAGGGCAAAAGACACAATCAAAATTGCAATGATTATCATGTAAAATGTCCAGTTCTAATATTTTACAACCATCTTCTTCATAAATGTCTTGAAAAGTAAAAGTTCCCATTATTACTTCCTCCTTTAAAATATATTTAAAAAATAATAGTGCAATTAATATGCCAAACCATCTTCCTTCATTTTTAAAGTAAATTAGCAGATTGCCCTCTCAAATATGCAAATAATTGTATTAATTGTGAGAATCATCTCACAATTTAAACGATAATAGCATTCATTACCCCACAACAATTTATTGAATCGATATCGTATCTTAATTTCAATAATGATTCAATATTGATTCACATTTTTTTGTAGGAAAATAACTTATTTGAGTTGATTCCAGAATATTCGTTGAAATTTGAAGGATTTTCGAACTTTTATTTTAGTCGCCATTAATTGGCATGGAATTTGCCTTATAAGTAGGCAGCTAGATAAAAAATGAAAATAATATTTTAATCCAGATTATATCTTTAAAAATCATAAAAAGTAAAAGGAGGCGTGGTTTTATGTTTAATTACAAAGATATCGATTATAGCAATGCTGAAAAGAGGGGAAAATTAATTTCAGCTTTCGTAGTGGCAATGTTCTTAGCCGGAGTACTTTTTGATCTATTCAGCAAATAAAGACCATTTACAGAAAATGGTGCTTTAGTACACATCCTCAGACACTTGAAAAATCAGCCGGTTAAACATTACTAAAAATTGCTTGAGCATTCATGCAAACGCATGAATGCTCTTGAATTTCGGGATGTAAATACTATGTGCCAGCACATCGATTGTATAGGCTTCGTACATCGATATTTTCTAATGTTTGGCTTCTTCAGCCTGACATTAATTACTTCCTCACTTTCGTCGTTAACCATTAAATATTGATGTTATACTTCTGTTTTTTTCGCATCAGTTTTGGCTGAGACATATGAAGAAATTCTGCAGCTTTCCTGGTCGTACCAAATTTCTTTAAAGCATATTCGATTAATTGCTTTTCCTGTTGCTCCAAAATCTTCTCGAAATCCAGGGAGGATGAAGATCTCATGCTGCGTTTTAAATCCAGAACCAAATCTTCATAGATATTCTCGTTTAAAACTGCCTGGATATCATCCCCGGTTATTATGTGGTCTTTTACACTTATCACAGCTCGATGAATCAGGTTTTCCAATTCTCTGACGTTTCCGGGCCAATCATAATTTGCAAGCATTGCCAGGGCTGTAGGATCAAGCTCCTTGTCAATACCGTAACGCTTGCAATAGTTGCTTAGGAATGATGTAGCCAAGGCCATAATATCATCACGCCGATCCCTGAGCGGCGGAACGGTAATTGTGCAGATATTTAGCCTGTAATAAAGATCCTCTCTGAACTTTCCTTGTTCTACGAGCTGCCGTAAAGGGATATTGTTCGCACAGATCACACGTACATTAATATTGATCGGCGTTGTGCCACCAACCTTGTAAAACTGACTTTCCTGTAGAACCCTTAGAAGCTTTGATTGAAGATTAAGAGAGAGAGTACCAACTTCGTCTAAAAACAGAATTCCTCCATTGGCCAGCTCGAAATAGCCTTTTTTACCGGTTGCTTGCGCTCCGGTAAAGGAGCCTGCCGCATATCCGAAAAATTCACTCTCTGCAAGGTTTTCCTGGATGGTTGCACAATTGATCTTGATACACGGCTTGTTCTTGCGGATGCTGTTTTTGTGAATCAGATCAAGAATCTTCTCTTTTCCAACTCCGGTTTCTCCTTGAAGTATGATATTGCAATCGTATTGAGCAATATTTAAGACTTCGTCTATCAAGGCTTTTGTCGCAGAGCTGCTGAAAATGAAATCATCGATTCTTCCGTTTTTTTCCGTTGAAGTGGTGACGGCTTTCTTAGTTGCCTGACGATAAGCAATTGACTGCGATTCATAAAGCTTGTTAATCCTGTCCAAATCTTTTGCTATAGAAAGCAGAAGCTCGAATGTAAACTCCTCATATCCGATAATGAACTGACCAAGTACATACGTTTGAAGTTCCTTGCTCATACTTTCTGCGATAAGGATTGATTGGGTATAGCTGTTTTTAAGGCTTGTGAAATATAGTTTTCCTTTATCCCGTGTAAGAATAACACTCAGGACTTCTGAACCCAGCAGGTCTTCACAGTTTATCGTTAGATCATAAGGTTCTCTTTCTTCTTTCAGAACCGTTTCTGACGAGCTGATTGGCTGGGCAACATTAAGGACGTAGGATGAATCAACCCACTTTGCCAGTTCCAGTTTTACTTGCTTCGGGGTAAGCGTTCCGATTCCATCCTCGTCAAGAATCACTGTAATGTAGCAGTTATCACCCACTGCTTTCTTGATCGCACAAACATAAGTTATGCTTGAAACTAAATCCTTTCCGATCACAAGATATCGCTTTCCTTTTTCGGAGACATTATAAATGCTAAACAAACTTGCCGCCTCATCAAAGGTCGCCATAGTATAATTGAACTGTAAAGCAGACGGTATTGTTGTTAACGGTGAGCCGATGAAAACAATGCCGTACCCCGTTACATTGAGTTCACCATAGTTGTAGTCGATCTTATGGATTTTATCGATATATATAGGATGGGCTGTCATCGTTGTCAAACAAAAAATCCGATCCCCCACATGATACTGTGAACTCTTTTCAAATTCACTTCCCATTTCTTCAATGGTGCCATGAAATTGCCCGGCAGTATTTGTAAAAGGATTATGAAGCTTTCCTCTACGATTTATAATATCTAAAATCTTTGCAATGATCTTGGCCTCGTCAAAGCCGCATTCGCTGCAAAACTGTTGAAAGCAGTCGCGTTCTAAATGAATCAATTCTAACGATATCCTACACTCGAAGGATGATATTTCTCGATGATTATCTACCTTCCATGCTGTGACTGGAACAGTGGCCTTTGGTTCTATTACTCGGCTAAGTCCGAATGTATCATTTGTCATATCCATTTTTTAATCCTCCATCGCTCATTATACCTTCAACTTGAACGAATGTCTATTTGTTTGAATCGATTTTGGATCAACATAAACGATATTGATTCAATATTAATTCAATTATTCTTTGCTCAACGACAATTTATTCAGCCTCAACCCTGTAACTTACATGTTTTACTGCATTTTCTGATTATGACGCAGCAATTGGCATGATGATTGCTCTATATAATAGTGAGTAGCTAATTATTAAATGGAGGAAATACTATGATAAGAAAAATGCGTGGTGAATTCATGTTGTTTATAACAGCATTAATATGGGGAGTATCGTTTGTAGCCCAAAGGTCAGGAATGGATTACATCGGCCCGTTTACCTTCAACGGAATAAGATGTTTCATTGGAGCGCTTGTTCTGCTTCCCGTTATAATCACATTTGACCGCCAAAGAAGAAGGCGGTTATCAGCTGAAAACGAAACAAAAGAAGCGAAGAGTGAAGAGAAAGCAGCGAAGAAGAATCTTATTTTAGGCGGATTGTTATGCGGTTTGATTTTTTTCATATCCAGCTCTTTACAGCAGATTGGAATGGTTTATACTACTGCCGGAAAAGCAGGCTTTATAACAGCTTTGTACATCGTTATCGTGCCTATTTTGGGGATCTTTTTAAAACAGAAAGTTCGTTCAATCCTGTGGTTCTGCGTGGTATTGGCAACAGCAGGTCTGTATTTGCTTTGCATCAAAGAGGGTTTTTCTATCGGGAAAGGTGATCTTCTAGTAGTGCTGTGTGCATTTGGATTTTCAATACACATTCTGTTGATCGATCATTTCTCACCAAAGGTAGACGGTGTAAAATTGTCCTGCATCCAGTTCCTGATCTGCGGAATTCTCTCGATGCCTTTTATGGTTGCGTTTGAGACCATCAACTGGACCAATATCATAAACTGCTGGCTGCCGATCTTATATGCCGGTGTTATGTCCTGCGGGGTTGCTTATACTTTGCAGGTTATAGCTCAAAAGTATACAGAGCCAACCGTTACATCCCTGATTCTGTGTCTGGAATCCGTATTTGCAGTGATTGGAGGAATTATTATTCTGAATGAGCAAATTTCAATGCGTGAGACTTTGGGATGTATTATAATGTTTGCAGCGATTCTTCTTGCACAGGTTCCTGCCAAGAAGAAAGTGACGGATAGAATCAGCGAAAAGGCTGAAGCAATATTAAATCCGGAACTTTAATAAAAAGGAACCGATATACAAACAAAACAAAGGAGACGATGAAAATGACAAAGTTTAAAATTACCGAAGAGTTTTGGGAGTTGTTCCCGGAAGGTGAAATCGCCGTAGTTCTATCGAAGGGCATTCAAAATACAGAAGCTCATGTTGCGGATGCAAGGCCTGAAATCAACGAACTATTACAGAGAAGTAGCAAAGAAGCAACTAAATTCCTGACTGAGGAAGTGTTCAGCGAAAATAAAGTGATTTCTGTTTGGCGAAAATCGTATCAAAAGTTTAAGACGAAAAAAGGTGTCCGGTGCTCAATCGAAGCGTTATTAAAGCGGATAGAAAAGGGTACCGGAGTTTCGCCGATCAATCCCTTGGTCGATATATATAACGCAGTTTCTCTAACCTATGGGCTTCCTTGCGGCGGCGAAGACATTGACACTTTTAAAGGCGATTTACTTTTAACAAAGGCAGTTGGCGGAGAACTCTTCCTTGCACTTGGTGATGAGGATGATGATAATGCCTTGCCTGGTGAAATTATTTACAAAGATGAAGAAGGTGCCGTGTGCCGCTGCTGGAACTGGCGTGATGGACAAAGGACGATGCTTACTGAGAATACAGTTAACGCATTTCTAATAATTGAATCGGTAGATCCTGACAGAAAAAATGACCTTAAGGAAGCGGCGGCGGCATTGGCTGAACTCACCCAGAAATATCTTGGCGGTTCAACCGAGATTGCTCATATGAATACTGATAACCGAGAACTGACTTTATAGGATAATACGAAAGGAGAAGAAAATAACCATGATGGAAATGCGAAGATCGGATCGGCTCATGAGTGAAGAAGATACCTTGAAAGTCTTAAAAGAAGGTGAATATGGAATTCTGGCTACAGTAGATGAGGATTTACAACCCTACGGAGTACCTATAAGTTATGTCTGCATGGACAACTGTATCTATTTTCACAGCACTAATGCCGGTGGCAGCAAGTACAACAATATAAAACATAGTAATAAAGTTAGCTTTACTGTTGTAGGAAAAACGCAGGTCCTGCCGGATAAATTCGGAACATTATATGAGAGCGCCATCGCTTTTGGAAAAGCTGAGTTAGTTTCTGATGAAGAAGAACGTTTAACGGCCTTCAGGGAATTCCTTAATAAATACTGTGCTGAGTATATTAATGAAGGCGAAAAGTATATAAAGGCTGCCGGTCCAAAAGCAATGATTATAAAAATCACAATTAATAACCTTATGGGGAAACACCGGGCATAATTAGTAGGAGGATACTCTCTTTCTCAATATAACGGTTTTTAGGTTAAATATGTTCTCTACTTACCTTTTTTACCTTCTGTTGATATCTAATATATCAGCAGGAGGTAGTATATAGTCACCTTTCTCCTTATCATATCAAAGAAGTTGAGAATACTGATAAACTGATTATAGTGTATAGCACTTCAAAGTAAAAAAAGGGTAATGCTCTATCAGTATTACCCAGCAAGTCTTTGGTTAGCTTGTCCGCATCCGAAAATTCGCAAGTATCCTATCGAGCTGAGTTATTATAATAGCAACAAACATTAAAATACAACCGATAAGCTCCCTAATGCCCAGCGCTTCATTCAAAATAACCGCACCGCTGATAGCGGCAAAAACAGACTCTGTGCTCAGGATCAACGCAGCATGAGCTGGGTGGGTGTACTTCTGCCCAACAATCTGAAAAGTAAAAGCGATTCCTATAACAACAAAGGAATTATATAGAATCGGGCCAGCACTTGCAATGATAGCTTCCAATTCGGGACTTTCAAAAGTTAAGGCAGCAATGGTAGAAAGACCAGCCGCAGTTGCAAATTGTATACAAGACAGCTTGATCGCATCGGTCTTATCCGCATAGGCATCTACTGCCAAGATATGGATTGCCCAAAACAAGGTACTTACCATTATGATAAGATCTCCTTTCTCAATGGAAAACCCCTTTTTTACACATAGGAGGTAAAGTCCAGCTGTAGAAAGAGCAATTCCTAACCAAACTAGTCGATCCACCCTTTTATGAAGTAGCAAGCCCAGCAGCGGTACCAGTAAAATGTAAAGAGTGGTAATGAATCCAGCCTTCCCAGCGCTAGTATAACGGATGCCAAACTGTAAAAAGGAGGCGGCGATAAAAAATGCAGTGCCGCATATAACTCCCCCTACGAGAAGATGCTTAATTTGATGTGTCTTTGCGAGTCCAGAATAATTTTCCGGTTGTTTGAGACTTTGTATTTTTTTTCGGAGGGCTATGACTAATACTAATATGATTGAACCTAATAAAAATCTTATTGCTCCAAATGTAAATGGATCTATATAACGCATTCCAAGCTTCTGCGAAACGAAAGCAGTTCCACATATAATTGCGGTTATTAATAAAAGAAAATCCCCTTTAAATTTTGTCATATGATCTCCTTATTTATCAAATTTGTACGTAGATTAATGTT